>AEVK01000110.1 GCA_000209515.2 gamma proteobacterium IMCC1989 | reverse complement strand
TCCAATGGAAACGCTAATGGATGGCAAAAACGTTTGGGCTGAAAAGAATTTAGCTCAAATATAAACTGACAGACACTTCGTCAAAAACGGGGAACTGTCAGATCAAGTCTGAGCTACTACAATTAATAAAGGCGTGTAACACTAAGAAGCATTACACGCCTTTAAAATAAACCTGTTATCTTTTATTTGTTTACAGCCCCCATTTTTCCAAGATTGGTTTTATATTATCGTCTGTTAACTCCACTTCTTTAAGAATCTGTATAGCTTTTTCGGTGTTTTTATCACTGACAGCTTTCTCAAACTCATCAAGTAACCCTCCCACGTAAAGGCGCTCATTAACTGTCATACCTGCATATTTATTGTCCATCATTTAACCTACGGTTTCAGCACTGAAAAATCAGTTATATTTACGTTATTAGGATCAATTATAAGCTCTGGAAGCCCGCCTTTGTAACCATCCAACGGATCTGCTGATTTAAATTTTATAACATCACTTGCTTTAACTTTCCCTTTAATCAGGAATTCAGCCGTATTCGTTGCACCACTTGCTCCGCCTGACGGCAAGCCAGCAGCATCCCTAAAATTACTCACAGTTCTAGGGTCTTTAGTTGTCCACGAAAATCCTTGTGCTCGTGCGTCTCCACCAAAAGCACGGTAGACGTCAACCGTACCACCTCCTCTCGACAAACTTCTCCCTACTCCATAAGTCCCAAACTCCAATAGTGCATCAGGGGCAACTTTAGCGATAGCACCTAAGGTTGGGCTTCCTGTTACATTATATACGCTATCTGCAAATCTCGTTGTTGCACCTGAGTATGCACTACCTAAATTCCCTAGTGTTGATGCTGCACTTTGAGCCCCTCCACTCCTATACTCATAACTAAAGGATGCTTGCGTTGAACTTTGGACATACTGAGCGGCGGCTACATCACCTCCTGTTGCTGCATAGGTTCCAAGAAAACTTAAACCACCAGCTAAAGAAGCTCCCGCGTTATAAATAGTACCTGTCGTAAATTCATAAGCCGACACCTGAGTATTGACATAACTATTCGCCAAACTTGAAAAACTAAAGCTACTTCCATTACTACTTCCCGCCGTTGTCCCGACCGAATTATTAGCAAAAGTTGAACCGTAAGAACCCACAAAATCTGACCAAGAATTTGTACTCGAATAAGGGCTTGCCGCCGCTGGGTAATTAAATCCCCCTGGATAATTCGGCTGGCTGGTTGTCCGCGCAGTCGTCCCCATTGGGTCATAATATTTAAGCGGATTATTCTTGGCGTATTGGTAAAGATTATACCCATCTTTGTACCCCACCGGATCTTCCGAGATGAATCGCCCAAGCTCTGCGTTGTACATTCTATTACGGTAATAATACAAACCCGTTTCGGCATCAAATCGTCTACCGGTATAGGTAAAGCTGTTGTTAATCGTAGAACCGCTAATGGGCACATTCTCTTGATTCACTATTGTCAGCTTACCAAAGGCACTGTATTGATAGGACTCTACAATCTCCCCTGCACTATTGGTAATCGCTTGTATTGAGTATTGCCTATCTTTTAGGTAGTAGTAGGTTTCTCCGTTGTAGATGTAGGCGATGGGATCATCAATATTATCGCTATAAATATAAGTGTTAGTTAACTGATCATCCTCATATTCTTGTAAGACTTGATTGCTGTCATAAAGATAGGTGATGGTTTTATCCGAGAGAATTTTTTCTATTCGCCTATTTTCTGCATCGTAAGTGTAACTCGCAATAACCTGCCCAGCCTCTTCTACTTCAATTAGGCGGTTCGCGTAATCGTAGCTAAAGGTTTTGCTGTTATAGCGGGTGATATTACCGTTAAGGTCATAGGTGATTTGATCCGACGAGCCAAACAGTGCGGTATATTGATCATCACTATCGACTGTACGGGTTTCAACAAAGCCATTTTGATTAGTACCGGTAATGTTGCCATTGCGATCATAGGTGAAGTAGTGATCTTTTTGATCATCCGCTGTTAAGCGATCTTGCGCATCATACTGATACCCTTTTATTAAGGTTTGATTATTTTGTGTAATCGTTTCTTGTATAACATTAGAGTTAAGGTCATAGATTGTGGTTTGCTCAAAGAGCGTACTTGAAGCACTACTAACATAAGCTCTTTCACTTTCACGTGATCGTTTATCAAAACTAATATCTAGGGAGACACCATTGGCGGTATTCACTGCTGAGCGTCGGCGATCGTTGTCGTAGACAAAATCTGCTATGGCCACTGCATTCGCCTTTATGGTGCTTAAGGTATTGAGATTATCGTAGGTGTTGTCTACTACAAAACTATCCGCCGTGATCTTGGTTAGGTTTGAATTAGCATCGTAGGCTTTATGAATAACTTTACCATTTTGCATCGATTGTATGATGTTGTTGAGATGATCATATTCATAGGCGACGCTATTGGTTTTTCTGCCTTGGTTATGGTCTTTGCTGCTCACTAATCGTGAAAGCGCATCATAAGCATACTCTTGCTCTATCACTCCATCGACTTCTACGTTGATGAGTCGATCTAAATCATCATAAATATTAACAAGGGTGGTGTTATCTTTTTTGATGGTCGCTTCAAGATTATCATTTTTATCATAGCTAAACTCTTGATATGCCCCACTAGCAAAAGTGTGTTTGATTTTTCTATTTAGGGCGTCGTAGTCGTAAGTAACCCATTTTTCATTAGCATTTTGGATACCTAGTAAATTGGAATTTTCATCATAGGTGTATTGAGTGACCGCTTCCTCTATAGTGTTTTCAGCGGTAATGTCTTTAACCACCCGACCTAGGGCATCGTATTCTTTGATGGACTTATGGCCGTTAAAGTCTCTCTCGGTAATCACTCTTGAGGCCTTGTCGTATTCATAGGTTAAGGCTTGTTGAGCATCGCCCACTTGTCGATTAAATAGTCGGTTTAAGGCATCGTACTCATTAATCACGGTAAACCCTTCAGGGCTGGTTTGGCTCAGTTGGTTACCGTTTTCATCGTAGGTAAAGGTACTACTGTGTCCTTTGGCATTGGTGTGCTGAATTAACTGATTATTGGCATCGTATGTCAGCTGCGTAGCGTTGCCGTTTGCATCTGTTTGACTCACGACATTACCGATTGCATCATAGGCTTGTGATGCAACAAGCGCATTATTAACCGTTGTAGATACCTGTCGATTCAAGGCGTCATAAGCATAGCGTGTTGTGATGATATTTGAGCCCACCCCTTGTACAACACTTAATCTATTGCCAACATTATCGTAAGTAAAGTGAGACACTATTTCGTCACTAGAACTACTAGCTTGAGTGCTTGAAATGACGCGACCCAAAACATCGTAGCCCATTTCGGTGATGATACCTTTTTTGTCTGTGACTCTTACTACTCTACCTACATCATCAAATTCTTGGCTAATAGTTTGAGTCAATGCGTCGCTTGTGGTTATTTTTTCATTAAATATATTATAAATATAAGACGTCGCATTATTTTTAGCATCGACAATACTGGTGAGCCTATTTAATGTGTCGTAAACAAAATCTGTTTGAAGAATACTGCTATAGGATAATAATTGACGTTTTTGAATGACGTTATTATGAATATCATATTCATATTCAGTAATATCACCTTCTTCATTGACTTCGGATGTTTTATTACCGAGCTCATCGTAGGTTAACGTACTCATATTGCCAAGGCTGTCGGTTTTAGCTACCTGTTGATTGATACCATTGTAGGCAAACAAGGTCACGTTGCCTTTAGCGTCTATGATTTTTGTGACATTGCCGTTAGGGTCATATTCTAAGTATTGGCTATGCCCCAAAGGGTTGGTTTGTTGAGTGAGATTATTGATTGCATCGTAGCTATATTTTATCGAACCGCCTGTGGGTAAATGCTCTTGGATTTTATTACCCACCTCGTCATAGCTATACACATAACGATGATTAAGTGCATCGGTTTTACTTAAGAGCTGCCCTTTTACATTATAGGCATAGTTTGTACTGTTACCGTTTGCATCGGTTTGTCTAATGAGCTGGTTAAGTGTGTTGTATTCGTTTTTAACGATACGCAGGCTGTCGGTGCCTTCTACAACCTCTTCTCCCAAGACTCCCTCTACTCTTTCTTCCAGTAGGTTAGAATTGTTGTCATAAACATAACTTGTGCTGATACCTATTGCGTTAGTTTGTTTTACTTTTCGATGTAGGGCATCGTATTCTATGGTGGTGATCCTAGGCGCTATAGTGCCAACACCTTGTATCACTTCGATGGGTTTATTCAGTGCGTTATAAGCATAACTAGTAACTACTTCCTGATCGTTGATGGTGTATTTTTCAATGATTCTGTTGCCATTAGCATCATATTCATAGTGAAAACTTTGACCACTAGGGATGGTTTTACTGATCAACCGCGAGGCTTCATCGTAGGTATAGGTGGTAATAATATCTACCGTGTCATAATCGTTGCGCTTAGTGCTGACTTCTTTAACAAGGTTTCCTAGGCCATCGTAGTGGTAATAGGTGGTATGACCATTCGCCGCTGTCTTGGAGCTTACTTTCTTTAATTCGTTGTAGGTAAAGTGGGTAGTATTACCATTTTTATCTGTGACTTCCGTTTTATTACCTAGTTTATCGTAGGCATATTGTACGGCATAACCTAGCGGGTCTATTTCTTGCTCTAATAAGTTACCCACAACAATATCTTTGGCCGCATAGTAAGCGTATTCATATACAGCGCCATTAGCTAGTGTCTTTTTAACGAGTTTTTTGTTTTCGTTATATTCATATAATGTGCTGTCACCATTGGCATCGCTTTGTTCAACGACTTGATTATTTTTATTATACTGGGTCTGCTGAACATGCCCCTCTGCATTGGTAACAGAGGTAACATTCCCTGCATTGTCGTAAGTATAGGTGGTCGTATTACCTTCTTTATCAGTTTGCGTTAGTAAATATGTGCCTGTGCTGTCGTAACTTCTTATCGTCTCGTTTGCTAAGGCATCAATGATTTTTATTTGATTACCCACGCTATCATATTCATAGTGCGTTTCATGTAAGAGTGCATCGACAATACGCGTTACATTACCGGAATTATCGTAGAAATAACTGACGACATTACCTTTCGAATCAGTTTCTTTGGTGAGTTTATTAAAGGTCGCTTCATATTCATACGTCACCGTTTCATTAAGCGCGTTGGTTTTTGTTAGCATATTGCGCTGGGCATCATAGGTATAAGCTGACTTATTACCATTGGCATCGGTATAAGCAATTAGATTATGATCGGCATCATATTCTTTGAGCTCTAGAGTGCCATCTTTCTTGTCTATGCGAATGACATCGCCGCTATCATTAAAAAAGACTTTTCTGTAATAACCTTCTTCGTTCCATGTTTCTGCGTATTGGTTATAACGACTGTATTGAAAGTTAAAGGTGTCGCCTTGTTTATTTGTGTGATGGGATACTTGATCATTTTTGTAATACACGAGTTCTAAATAATCACCATTGGGTAGTGTATATTTACTCATATTGTGATTATTAGCAGGATTTTCTTGGTTTTTTAGATACTCATAGCTTGTGGTATTACCTTCGGCATCACTGTAAGCAATTAAGTCGTCTTCATCATAGGTATACGCTGTGGTTAACCCTTGACCATCGGTTACCGAAGTGACTTTATTATTGGCATTATAGGTCAGCGATAACATTCGTCCATGGCTGTCTTTTATCGTTTTAATATTGTGTTGGTCATTATGTTCAAAGAGTATTTTGTTGCCATTAGTATCTACTTTCTCTAACAGAAGCCCGTTGATATCAAATACTGTTTTATCGCCTTCTTTTTGTGTAATGGTATATTGGTTATTAGCAAAGGCCAGCGTATAACTAGCGCCGTCAGGATAAGTATATGTAGAATCACCATTTGGCGTAATAACCGAAAAGCGCGCGTTTTCATCGACATAAAGCAAGCTATTATCATCAGATTTAATCATCCGATCCATATGGTTCCACGCCCATCCATAGCCAAAAACTCCGTTGTAGCTCAATTGTGATTTATAGGTACGCCGAACGTCTAATAGATTATTCGATGTTGACTTTAATGCTATATCGGATATTTCTTCTTGATAGAACTCCCCCGTTAACATATCTACCGGATCACCATCAAAAGAAGGTTCTCTATAGGTCCATTCATAGTTAGACTGAAATGTAAAATCATCACTGCCACCGTCACCGTCACTACTTGAGGATGCACTATCGGAAAATGCAGCGTTAGAAACGCCTCCTGACAGCTCAGAAAAGTCGAGTCTGGTAGATAGGTTTATAGCCCTAGGCGTGTAGACACTGCCACCGCCATTGTTTAGGCCACCATTATCGATAGAAAATAAAAATGAGCTGGGTGTTATGCGGCCTCTTAATATAGCACCCTCATATTTTAATTCTTGTACAGGCAAAGTGACCGTGTCACTTTGCCTGCCACTATTATCGGCTTGCAGCTCTTCTATTATTGATTGAATGGTATAATCGTGGTATCTATTATTAGTTTGATTTTCAAGAATATAAAGATGCCCATTTTCTATATCATCCTTAGTGAGTGTCACCACTGGAATATTTTGTTCGTGAGCAACCATCAAGGCTTTAATAGTGCTTCCACCCGGGGTACTCTGCCAATCTTCAAAAATAAGGCCTTCATTATAGGACGCATTATAGATATATACTCCCCCCATTAATTTTCTTATATCTGAATAAAAATCAACCCTCTCATCTGTAGCAAATTTATAAACAGAGTTTCCATTTTCTACAATATCATCAAAACTCATTGAATTGGATATTGTAAACTTTTCACTCTGATTGATATTGATATTTTTTGCGAAAGTATAAGTACGATTGAACCTTATAGAATTTACATAATTCCTTCTCATCGAAAAATAATTATCAATTTTTCTTCGAGTTTCTACCTGCCTATAATTATATGTGCGCGATATTATCGACAGGTAGCGACCTAAGTACTCTTCTTTAGTATAGTCATTATCCAACAATCCTAAGGAAAGCGTTGATAGTTCTGCCTTCCATCTTTCTATCATTTTTTCTGAGGCAACTAGATTATCAATACCCAAAGACATTACCACACCTACTTTCTTACGCGGTCTATCCTCAACGTCATCATAAATTTCTTGCCCATCAACAAAATAATCCCCAATAGTCAGTGCGCTACTGTTAGCAACGATTGCTCCATCTACTTTTAACACTGCTTTAACCAGCGCCGCTCCATCTGGCGTTTTTGCAATCAATTTATATGGTGCTATCTTATTCGCATTTGCGGTATCGTAAGGAATGAAATCAAGCACTACTCTGGAAGTTGATATTTCAGAAATATACAAATCATACTCTAAAACTTTTTGTTCACTTTGATATTTTTTAATGTAATAAGTAACTTTATATTTGTGTTCATTAGGTATATTTGAAAAATTTTCAGATGTAGCGTCTTCTGTTATCACAAGAGCATCGATGGGCAAACTCAGTGGCAAAACAGACGTACTATTTTTGATGATAGTTTGGGTATAACCAATATCTTTTAAAGTTTTATTGGGGTGATTAACATCAAGATACGCTTGCAACTGTTTTTCATATAACTCTAATGCTGTCTTTTGCTTTATTGTTGTAACGTAGGCATCAAAATCAAAGTTTAATTCAGGGGGAATTTCATTATCGGGAAACAAATCTAATCCTACTGTCGTTTTATATTCTTTTTTCCACGGAGCTAAAGGAATCCATAGTTTATTATTACTATTTCCGTAACCTCTGTAGCTTTCAATAGGAAGCAGTACTTCAGCTATAGCTTTTCCTGCATAATAGGCTTGGTTATCTTCATCGTTATATTTCACGTATCTAGCTTGTACATTGGACAGTCTCATCAGGGTAATCAGCAATGTTGATTGGTCCCATTCATTTCCTCTTCTTGTCCAATAAACATTGAGTGCGTTTTTTCGAGCGTAATTATAGTCTTCAAACTCAATGTTCTCATACACCCAGTTGTATATTTTTACTGGGTCGTGATCTAAGCTTTCTGCTAGCTGTACAAGTTCTGAAGTAAAAATAATTTCTTTAGTTTCTGACAGGTACTCATCAGCCGACACAGAAATATTTATAAAAAAACCACTTAAAAATACAGCCAAATATATAAATACTCTTTTACTATTAACATTATTCATTATTTCACTCCTTGTAATAATGCTTGTAATACTAGAGCACTAAGATACACATCATTATTAAAATCGCCCATAACACTTTGCTGAGAGATGATATAGGAAAAGGCATTGTTTCGTTGCTCTTGAGACAGCTGCAAATATAAAACAACGCCTATAGTATCCAAAAGGCCATCACCAAAAGAACCATCAATATTTTGGGACTGATTTATCCACGAATAGTCATAACGATCTGGATCACTAACACCATAAATCAAAGCAGAAACATAGATGCTGGTCGCTCCTTTATTTAGCCAGCCCCAATATCCTTGAGGGTTTATTAGTCTTTTATTGGATTGCAGGTTAATTTCAGCCCACACATTCTTTTGAAGATCTTGCCCTGAAGTTTTAATTGCCTTATAAGCAAGAGCGGTGTCAAATGGACTAATATGATAGCGTTTTAGCAAACCCCAACCGTAAATGCTATTATCGTTAAAATATGACTGCGACAACAATTTATTAACCTTATCATCTGTATATAAATCATAATTAGATAGCGTTAGTATTTGCCTTGATAAGTAATCATTATTATCCGCATATGCTCCAAACACATACATTAATGCTTTATTGATGACATATTTATTTTCATCTTTAAAGCTATGCAGTGCATCTAATGCTGAGGTGGTTGCAAGTAGTTTTAAACGTTCAGTTGAACCCAAAGAGCCGTTATTATTTTGCGCACTATAGAGCCAATTTTTCGCTCTTGTTATTGAGTCGTGAATATCTGTTGCCGGATCTATTGGCTCAGCTGTCACTTTAACGAGTTCGCTGATAAGCGTCTCTATTCCATTTTGATCAACTTTACTGACGGCATAATAATAGCTTGCGCCATTTGAGACAGCATCGTCTGCAAAACTGTTTATAATAGAATCACCTAAGAAGTAAACGGCTGGTGCTAGATACTTTTTATCTTTACTATTGTTTAATACATCAACATCTAGCTTAGACGCCACTCGGTAAACTTTATATTCTTTAGCATCTACACTGTTATCCCAAGAAAGGCTTATCTGCTGATTATTTTCATCATAACTTGTAGTGATTACTGTATTGTAATCCTCTACTTCGTTAAATCGATAAACTGCGCTGTTGATTTTTTCTCTATTGCCCGCAACATCTATTGAAAAGTATTGCAAATTGGTCGTAGACGATATCGTAATGTTTTTTATTTCCCCAACACCCTGCTGCGTATTTTCAGCACCAACCATAGGAGGATAACCATCCGTTGAGTAATAAATTGTAGCCTCTGCACTACTGATTAAATCAACGTTGATGGGTTCGCCATATAAACCACTAGGTAATGATGCAATAGTTACTGGAGCATGGTGCTTAATATTAAAAGATAATGCGGCCTCTTTTTTATTCCCAGCTCTATCGGCAGCAACAATGGTATAGTCGTAAGACCTATCTTCCTGTGGAGCTAAATTCAGTACGATTGAATTGCTATCAATAGTTGCACTCTCACTAATATCATTACCTTCATGATCATAAATTTTAATGGAACTGATACCACTTTTATCGAAAAATGTATAAATCAGTTCTAATTGATTAGCCTGGTTTAAACCAACGACTTCATTGGTAGCTGGCCAACCACTAAGAAGCTCTGGTGCACTATTATCTTTATAGATACTCAATACTAGCGGGGTACTAAAATAATCCACCCCTTCTTTTCTTAGTTTTACCTCGGAATATTTATACCCATCTTCGCCGCTGGTATCTAATGTGATTATTGCTTTTTTGTCTGCAGAAAGAGTGATGAGAGTATCTACACCATTAACAAAAACGCGCTCACCTTGCTCATTACCGTTCACCTCTACTACGATAGTGTCTTCAGTAGTTGTCGTCGGGGTTGTTGTGAGGCTCGGCTTGTCGTTTCTCAAGACAGAGACATTTACTTTTTGTATAGCCTCCCCACCTTTTTCATTAGTTACTTTTACTTCAAAAGCATAGGTATTATTTTTATTACCATCGTGCGGACTTTCAACATCGGGGGCAGTTATAAACATTACCGTTCCGTCATGTTCATTGATGCTAAACAATGAAGCGTCGTATGAATCTAATAAGGCATACTGAAGTATGCCGTTATAGATATCAGTGGCATCAATATCTATAACGGCTACTTCACGATCAAAAACGCTATTAGTGATACTGCCACCATGAAGTCTTTTTACGGTCACGATCTCTGATCCGGGGTAAGTATAAATAACATAGGGCACATCATTGCTGTCCAAACTCATTGAAAGACCTAAGGCGCTGTCTTCTGCAAAAGGTTTTTCTCCCAGGATTTCCCAGGCTACACCATTAAACCGCTTAATATCCGAGCTAGGGTAGTCCTTAGAAAGAAGATGAAGAGTGTTGCTGCTATCGATACTTATTGAGACGTTTGAACCATCATATGGAAAACCCTCTCCCCCAATGCGTTCCCAAGCTGTTCCATTAAACCGTGTAATGATGGGGTTATAAAAGATTCCTATATCGCGATAAACCGTATAGGGCACACCATTACTATCGACGATAATGGAAAAGGAGTGGGCGCCACCTACTGACTGCGGATCACCTACCGTTTCCCAAAAAGCGCCTTTAAGTTTTTTAACTACGCCCTTATTTGAATTAACAACATCTGTGTAAGCCACGTAGGGAATATTATTATCGAAGCTCATTGAAACATTAAACACTTCGCCTTGAGATATGCTCTCCCCGCCTACAAATCCCCAAGTGACGCCATTAAATCTTTTTACGATCGCTTTACCCTGATGCTCAACACTTTTATAGGCCACATAAGGTACATTATTATTATCAAAACTTATCGATGCATGTGTTGCTGTTGCCGCTGATGCTGATAAGGCTTCAGTACCCACGTCCTCCCAGGCCTCACCATTAAAGCGTTGAACAATCGCTTTTGTATTGTTCTCTGTGGTTTTAACATAAGATACATAAGGTACATTATTTCTATCGAGGCTTATTGAATGATAAGAATAAACCGCGTCTGTTGAGAGCCCATCAGCGCCCACTATTTCCCAGACGCCATAAACAAACCGTTTAACCGTAACCTTATGTGGTCGCGTTGCGTCTTTATAAATGATGTAAGGTATATTATTGTTATCGACGCTGATTGATGTATCTGAACCTACAGCTAATGAAGAACCTGAAAGCCCTACATCTAACCACTCTTGCTTTTTAGCAAAGTTGGTAATGGTGGGGGTAAAAAGGGTTTGTTTATTAACAACAAACGATAATGATTCACTGACATTTAAAAGGCTGTCTTTTAATTTTATAGAGAAGAGTTTGTCACCATCATCACCTGATGTATCGAGTGCAATGGATACTTTTCCATCAGGCCGCACTGTTCCTCTTGAACCCGCACCATTTACAAATATTTGACTCCCAACCTCTCCATTTATCTCTACAACAATAGAATCCTCAAAAGTTTCTATTGGCATTATTGTTAATGTGGGTGCGTTCGGTCCTGTAGTATCTTTTACAATGGTTATATTTAACGTATTGCTTTGATTACCCGACTCATCAACTAAGGCTAATGCAAATACCTTGTTGCCATCAGCCCCTGCTGTATCCAAGTTAACACTTACCTTTCCATCGCTAGCTATAACAATTCCTGCATACACTCCATTAACCAACACCTTATTATTTGGTTCACCATTTACTTCAACAATAATGGTATCTAATGTAGTGACTTTGGGGGTATTAGTTAAGATAGGTTTTTTTACTCCCTTTAGGATATTTATATGTAATACATTACTTTGATTACCTAATTCATCGACTAACGTCAGCGAAAAAATTTTATCCCCGTTTTCACCACTGGTATTAAGCTCAATACTTATCACACCGTCAGTATTTACAACTTTCCCAGTATCTACTCCGTTGACAAATACTCGATCATTAGGCTGACCATTCACTTCAACAACTTCCTTATCTAGAAAGGTTTTCGTTGGCGTTATGCTTAATCTTGGCTTGCTATCTAAAACCAAAATATTGACTTTTTGAATGGTAGTACCGCCGTATTCATTAACCACTTTCACTTCAAATACATAAGTATTATCTTGATTACTATCATGTGGGTTTTCAAAATCAGGTGTTGTTAAAAACGTAACAACTCCGTTATTTTCATTAATGGTGAACAACGACGCATCATGTGAATTCAGTAAGGAATAATGTAACGCACTATCATAAATATTGGAGGCATTAATATCTATGGCTATAGCTTGAGGCTTAAGCATATTATGATAAATACTGCCATCATAATATTTATTTACTGTAATCCGATGATCATTAGACCTAGAAATAACATAAGGTGCATTATTGTTATCTATAGTTATGGTCGCGCCAAAAGCATCATTTGACAAAAACTCCCCCTCTCCTACAGTCTCCCAAGAGCTACCGTTAAATCGTTTCACCGACGCGATGGTATTACTATTGGTATAAGCTATATAAGGAAGGTCATTGCCGTCAAAACTCATATTGATATTGCCGCTAAAAGTTGACCTACGCTCCTCTTTTATCACATCCCAAGACGTGCCGTTAAATCGTACAGTAACGAATGTATATCCCCCTCTAGAAATTACATGGGGTATATTCTTACTGTCAAAAATAATTGGCGACATCTGTTGATGATAACCAAAAGGACTCTCTTCTCCTACAATTTCCCAAGACGTGCCATTAAATGCTTTAACTGTACTTTCTAAGCTATTCGTATCGAAATAGAGCACATAAGGAGTATCGTTATTATCAAGGCTCATTGAAATAGTTTTTGATGTGCTTTGTGAAAACTCTTCGCCAACGGCTTCCCATGTATCGCCATTAAATCTTTTTACAGTCGCCCCAAGAACCCCATAAAGTGTATAAGCGACATAAGGCACATTATTACTATCAATATGCATCGACACACCTGTTACAATACCTGCCGATACCGCTTCCGTACCCACGGTTTCCCAAACAACCCCATTAAATCGTTTGACAAAAGCTGTACTCTTACCAAAAGCAATTTCTCTATAGCTCACGTAAGGAACATTATTACTATCCATCCTTATAGAAGACACATGGCCCTGGCCTAAACTTTCAATTCCCACTGCTTCCCAAACCAAGCCGTTAAACCGCTTAACAAACACTTCGCCCGAGGATTTATCGCGATAAGCCACATAAGAAATATTATTACTATCTATGCTTAATGAAGGAAACCCTCCTGTGCTTACTAACAATGAATTTTCTGCACCCACATCAAACCACCCTTGTTTTTTGAAATTGGTAATCACAGGTACTGAGGGAGGCTGCCTATCGATGACAAAAGATAATGATTCGCTGGTATTTTCGAGGCTATCTTTCAACGTTATCGAAAAAGGCTTGCTTCCATGATCACCAGATGTGTCAAGTGCAATAAGAACTTTTCCAGAAGAGGTCACTACCTCACCTGAATCTACACCATTAACAAAAACCTTAGCACCAACCTCGCCATTCACTTCTACCGCTATAGTATCTTCTATCGTTGCCGTTGGGAGTTCTGTCAAAGTGGGTGCGTTTGGCGCTGTCGTATCTTTTGTGATGCTAATATTGAGTGGTGCACTTTCTTGACCAAGAATACTTTTTAGCAACACTGTAAACAGCTTTTTTCCGTCACTTCCTGTCGTATCCAAGACGACATCAACATTACCGGCAAGAGGAATAACTTTATCGGTATTTATACCGTTAACCCAAACTATAGTTCCGGCGAGACCAGACACACTAACAACAACACTATCATTAGCTGTGGACTCTGGAAAATCATTAATTTCTGGCGCATACGGTGGAGTAGCGACAATCAAATAGTCACAATTTTTTAGTACTCCTGGGGTAGGATCACTAAAAACAGAATTGGTACAGGATATTTCATCATTTACGACTTTATATATGTAGGTATTGTTAGCCCCATATCGCACAATAGCTTTTGCAGGAGCTTCACAGTTTTCCCATTCATCACTACAAAAAAGCCACGCTGCATGGTCAGGAATATTATTAGCATCGTTCGGGGCAGGGTCGGCGTTATTGCCTATACCATCGCCATCACTATCGACACTTTCGGTGGGGTCGACAGGGTAAACATCTTGGCTATCAACAACACCGTCACCATCGAAGTCTGAATCGCTACTGAGCACATAATCGCAATGCTTAGCAGCGTTAACAGGATAGCCAAAGGCATGACTATTACATGCAATAGATTCTGCTGTAACCTGCTTATAATAATACTGACCTGCAATACCGTAACGGACGAATGTCGGCATAGGGACAAAACACCTGCCCCCCTCATTAGCACAGCGCGTCCAATTTCCGTTTAGATTATTTGGATGTAAACCTAAATTATCACCTAACCCATCATCGCTGGCATCATTATTGGTATGATTGATTTTGATATTATCAAGCGCAATATCTCCTTTAAAGTTACCAACCGCTGTGGTACGAAATCGGATTTTAGTGATGGCATGCGCACGTAAATCCACATCGACTATGCTATAAGCGCTCTCGCTCGTGGTTTGCTGCTGGCCTGACAGTGACCACACGTCATTCATCCAAGCGCCACTGGATAATACATCTACCGCTAATGCGCCGATATTAGAACCGTACATGTGATATTGAAATTGCAACGTCGCATTGCGGCTTTCCGCAAACACTGCACTTTCTATAATGGCTGAATCACCAGCGTTATATGAACCACCACTGGATGTCTCTACATACACATAAGATTGGCTGCCATTACTACCGGCTTCCGGCCCTGTGCCACCTGAAGGCGTTCGACCCGTTCCATGTGTCCAATCTCGATTATCACCCGATGTAACGTTACTCCAAGTACCAAAGCCCTCTTCAAAATCATCGTTAAATAAAGTAACGATATTGCCAACAGTAATATGTAGGGTTGTGGTATCAGAGAATATGCCGTCAGATACGCTAACAACAACACTGTTATCACCCAAATCTGCAACCGTAGGCGTGCCACTAACCGCCCCATTTGCAGCGACCACTAACCAAGCGGGGCCCGATACCTTGCTAAAGGTGAGTGGATCAACATTCTCATCAACCACATCGTCGGCAAGACTGCTATTATATGGCTGATCCGGCACAGCTTCTACTTTAACGATTGGGTTACTGGTAAACTCAGGTGCAGTAGGAGGAATTAAGGTGTTACGTATAATGACATTATCGAGTGCAATATCTCCCTGAAAGTTACCAATAGCGGTAGTACGAAATCGAATTTGGCTGATAGCATACGCACTTAAATCCACGTCAACCATGTTATAGGCGCTCTGGCTCGCAGTTTGTTGTTGCCCTGAAAGTGACCATACATCATTCACCCAAGCACCATTTGACAATACATCTACCGCTAATGTGCCCATCGTAGAGCCGTACATGTGATATTGAAATTGCATCGTTATATTGCGACTTGCTGCAAACACCGCACTTTCTATGATGGCTGAATCACCCGCATAGTAAGCACCACCATCGGATGATTCTACATACACGTAAGACTGACTACCATTACCTCCTGTTTCTGACCCTGTGCCACCCGAAGGCGTTCGACCTGTTATATGTGTCCAATCTCGGTTATCACCTAACGCGACATTGCTCCAAGTACCAAAGCCCTCTTCAAAAGAGTCACGTGTCAGCACTTCTGAATTATCAGCGTTAGATTCTGCTTGAACTATGAGGGGGAGAACGAGACTAAGCCAGACGAAGGGGGTTAATAATGCCATTAATTTTAATGCTTCAATGCGGATAATCGCCATGAAAAGTCCCTTTACTTTATGTAGTGTTATGTAATTATTAATAATTCACAAAATAGACACTCATTCTCGAAAAGGTTAATTTAACCCTAGATTCCCAGAATAAACGTATCTAATATGACTAGATAACAGCAACCCCATATAGGTACCGCTGCATTAAAGTTTTCCGAACTATACAGTTTTTTTTAAAAAAAGACATTTAGATGCCATTTTGAATTATTTGCGTCACAAAAAAATGATTTTCATGCCAAAAAACACCCCGAATCCGTAAAAGGAGTCTCGACCTCACTTAAACAGCCTGCCTGTACCACCAAAAGAAATGTTTTGGCGCAGATACAAATACAGGAAAGCATCCAGAATTTCAGCCACCGCCAGCAATCTTGGTCGGAAGGTGATTTTTCGTTTGTAGTGTCGAGCTTGTAGGGTAAAATCCTAATAAGCATTGAGATACCGCTATCAGCAGGCGATGGCTTACTCTATCGCTAACCATCATACAATCAAGGTTTCTTGAGTTTTAGCAATATCTAAATGTAACTTAAGGAGACAACATGATTTACCATGCAGAAGAAACAATCATTGATCGCTCATAAACTCGAAGATAGTAAAAAACAATAAATCACAAAAAACGTACTTTCACATGTAACGAGCCATAAGATTATTACTATGAAAACCTATCTCGTCGGCGGTGCTATCCGTGATCAACTACTCAACTTCCCTTATCACGAAAAGGATTGGGTTGTAGTCGGCAGCTCTCCAGAAGAAATGATCAAACAGGGCTACACTCCTGTAGGCAAAGACTTTCCCGTTTTTTTGCATCCCAGCACACATGAAGAATATGCCCTAGCCCGCACTGAACGAAAGACAGCGCCCGGTTATAAAGGCTTTACTTTTCATACGGACAAAAGCGTTACATTAGAAGACGACTTACAGCGCCGCGACTTAACGATAAATGCTATTGCACAATCTGACGATGGCACTCTTATTGACCCTTATGGCGGCCAACAAGATATTATTGGCCGGTGTTTACGTCACGTATCATCAGCATTTTCAGAAGATCCCGTGCGAGTGTTACGGGTCGCACGTTTTGCAGCGCGTTATCACCACCTTGGTTTTAGCATCGCGAAAGAAACAATCACCCTTATGCAGAATATGGTGGCTCAAGGCGAAACTCAACACCTAGTTGCCGAACGCGTATGGCAGGAAATGCAGAAAGCATTGACGGAACAACATCCCGAAATATTTTTTACCTGCCTAGAAAAGTGTCACGCACTGAGCGATTTACTACCTAAGACCGATGAGATTCTAAAGACGCTCTCACCACTTAATACTACCCTACTCACCAATACCGCCAAGAAAAGCGGTGATCCATTGATTCGCTTTTCTGCACTCTGTTACCCCTTTAATCTCGATGACATTGACGCACTTTGTCAACACCTTACGGTACCAAATGAGTATCGCGAACTAGCTATACTGACAAAAAAACACGACAGCATCTATCTCAAACCGAATGATTGGAATAGCGAAAAACTCAATGCTTTTTTTCAGCAATGCGACACGCTTAGAAAGCCAGAACGCTTTCAACAATTATTAGATACGTGGGATAGCATGCTGAATAAAAATAGCGAGCAAAAAGAGAGCACGGACACGACAGCACACTTACTCGCTGCCGCAGAAGCCTATAACAATGTTGACCACCAAGCTCTCATCAAACAAGGATTTAAAAAAGCCGAACTAGGTAACGCTATAAAACAAAAGCGTAAAGAGCAGGTAGGCTTATGGCTTAAAACTCATCAAGAACACTTAAGGAATCTTTGAATAAGCCTGAGGTTAATTAAGTATACTCAATTAACCGAGCAAATCTTGGCTAGCTGTTTTTGCTGCCAAAGCACCTGATGCCACTGCGCTTACCACACAAGGGAAGTCTGTATTACACACATCACCGGCAGCATAAATATGCGATACGTTAGTACGACCTAGACGATCCACCAATAAAAATTGATTATTATCACAATCTAGGGACTCTCCGACGCCCGACAACATCAATGAGTTCACCGTATCAGCATTAGAACAATATCCCGCCAAAATGTGTATTTGATTTACAACGAGTGTGCTCTTATTTTTTGATACAAGCGGACGATTCTTTGAAGAATCATTCGAACGTATGCCTATTTCAATCTCTGTCGGATTAATTTTTTTGACAAACATGATTGAGGCACCGTCCATAATTGTCGCTTGTGGATGTACAGCCACCTCATCAACAAACTGACTGCGTGCGCTAGGTGCTGAACGCGCAATAATCGTCACTTGGCAATCCTGCTGCAATAACATTGCCGCATTTTCAAATGCATTATCACCAGCCCCCACAATCAATACTCGCTTATTTTTATGGCGTTCAACATCTAAAAATGCGTAAGGCCCTTCAATAATATCGTCACGCTCAAGCAGATCAACACCTGCTACATGCGACATAATTTCTTTCCCTAAATACCGCGTACCGTTTGCGAGAATAATACCGTCACAATAGATTTTTTCTGCATGGCTTTGAGAATGAACTTGAGAACTGCTTTGAGAATGAATTTGAAAGCTGCTTTGCATTTTTTTTGGAGCAGGCGTTTTTTGACCATTTAAAGAAAGAATAAAACCACCGTCATTGGCCCGAATGATAGATTCAAGGCTGCACTGCAGGCGAATATCAACTGCTCTTTCTTTAACATGTAAATCAAAGCTGCTGGCCATATTCAAACCGGTTGGTGCTAGCTGACCCAACACCCAATCGTTATGCAAAAAATTAAAGTTTTGCATGCCACCTGTTTTAGCTTCACGCTCGATAACAATTGGCGTCAGACCTAAATTCTTCAACCATAAGGCCGCTGACAACCCTGCAGGCCCAGCACCAACAACCGCTATGTTCGTGGTTTTCATATATGCGCCTTGCGATTCTTCATGATGATTTCCACACTACCAACCTAACTACCTACCTAACTACCAACCTAACTACCAACCTAACTACAAAGCCAAACAAGGTGGCGCAGCAGATATCACTTGATCTCGCCAAACAAAGTCAATCGGCTCTAAAGAAACACCATACCGCCCAGCCATTTCATTCCACAATTCTGAAAACGTTTTATTTGATTGCGGATACACAGTATCTGAAAACAACTCAGCCAAAGGCCGCAAAACATACGCCATTGTTGTGATGTTCTCATGAGGCAAAAAAATATCTGCTGATTGATGGATACGCTCACCATACAGCAGGCAATCAATATCCATCGTTACCACATCACCTGCTTGATTATCAATTCCATCAGACGAGTCAGTAGTAATATTTTTCACACGTTCACGACCACATTGCTGCTCAATATCACGTGTTATTTTTTTTATTTCTTCAATAGACAGCTCACTCTTCACCGCCACTACTGCATTATAATAATACGAAGAATTATACGCACGACTAGAAGTCGACTTTGGAACAGAGCTTTCTCTTAACGATTGAGCATCCACCGGCAAGCTTTGATAAACAGAAGAAATAAACACATCGCCAAAATAGATTGTTAGCGCGTCTAACGCTTGGCGAAAATACACGGCTTGTTGCTTATTGCTACCTAAACCCAACACCAAATCTTGTTCCGAAAAATGTCGCATCAACTACTTTTCTCCGCGCTCAATTTCGATGCCTACTCGTCCAACATGAGTCATGACATCCGTTTTATACACGGCAACACGCAACCAAGAAACCGCAAAGTTTTTTAGTACCGTTGCCGCAATATTTTCTGCCAATGTCTCAATTAATTGATACTGTCCTTTATCTGCTAACACAACGATGGCTTCGCATACTGCAGAATAATCCACTGTATACTGCAGATCGTCATCTGCCGCAGCTTGTCGAATATCGGTTGCCATATCCACATCAATCAATAAGGTTTGCTTTACCGCGCGCTCCCACGGATATAAACCCACAATCGTTTCCAAGGCTAAATCACGAATAATTACTTTATCCATACATCGATACTCACTAATTAATTTCACTTTTTACTTTTCACTTTCCACTGATCAACTTTACTTCTAACTGTTTTTTTGTCGCACAGCTATTTATCATTTGGCTGTCTTACCCATCGCTGCCTTGCCCAGACCACTCTCGGACTAAATTGGCGATAACTGATCTAGCGGCCACCGGGGTGTCACTTTTACTGCCAAGCCTTCTTGTTGCTGCGCCATCAAACGTTGGCAACCGGCATAGGCAATCATTGCACCGTTATCAGTACAAAATTCATGGCGCGCATAAAACACATGTGAATTGATTTTTTTAAGCGCCAACTCCAAACGTTCGCGCAAGCGTGTATTAGCCGAAACCCCACCCGCAATAACTAACGTCGTCAAATGTTCCTGCTCTAAAGCGCGACGACACTTAATCACTAAGGTGTCCACCACGGCCTCTTGAAACGCGCAGGCTATATCGGCACAAGCCTGATCATCAGGCAGACCATTTTCTTGCGCATGCTTTGCTACAGTATTTAAGGTGAAGGTTTTTAAACCACTAAAACTAAAATCCAAACCCGGGCGATCGGTCATAGGACGAGGGAAAGTAAAGCGACCTACTTCGCCAGACTCGGCTAATTTGGCAATCATTGGCCCGCCGGGATAGTCCAGATCTAACATTTTAGCGGCCTTATCGAAGGCCTCACCCGCTGCATCATCCAACGACTCCCCCAATAAACGATATTGTCCAATACCATCTACCCGCACTAGCTGGGTATGCCCTCCAGACACTAAAAGAGCAATGAAAGGAAAGTTCGGGGGCGACGTCTCTAACATCGGTGCTAATAAATGCCCCTCCATGTGATGCACGCCCAATGCAGGCACATCTAAAGCCATCGCTAATGCACGCCCAGTACAAGCTCCCACCATGAGCGCACCAACAAGACCGGGACCTTTGGTATAAGCGATACCATCTATATCTGTTTTTTGCAGACCGCAATCATTCAGCAGTTCATCCACCAGCGGCAATAGCTTTCGCACATGATCGCGAGACGCCAGCTCTGGCACTACACCACCATACTCACTATGCACCGCTATTTGGCTATACAAACAATGTCCTAGCAAACCCTGTTCGCTATCGTATAGCGCCACGCCGGTCTCATCACACGAGGTCTCAATTCCTAAAATACGCACAATTCACATCTCATCAACAATTTTTATAGCGATAGTAGGACAGTATGGCCGTAACTTGACCATAGACCCAATAAACTCAGCGGTGCATCATACCAGAGAGATGAAAAATACCACACCAAACACTTGTGATCACCGCCATGTCTGTGTAAAATCTGCGCCCCTTGCAGTTGCGAGTGTATCGTTTGATTGACTCGCCAAGAACTGACACTGAATTACTTAACATTACATTAATATATAGGGTTAACTATGCCTGCAGTAAAATTGAAAGAAAACGAGCCATTCGATATCGCTCTACGTCGCTTTAAGCGTTCTTGTGAAAAAGCAGGTGTATTGGCTGAAGTTCGCCGTCGCGAGCATTACGAAAAGCCAACCACTGTACGTAAACGTCAAGCTGCTGCTGCCGTTAAACGTCACGCAAAGAAAGTACAACGCGAATCGAAAAAGTTTCAGCGCTTATACTAAACCGCACTTGTTTAGTACGATGGCTTAGTATTTCAGGCCAACGTAAGAAACTAGCTATACCTATACCTCTTAGGCTGATAATCCGATCAGCCCTACTAGAGCATATCTATAATGGCAAAAAGCGAATTACAAAATCGTATTCATGACGAAATGAAAGCGGCTATGCGAGCGAAAGATAAACCTCGTCTTGGCATTATTCGCCTTATTCAATCTGAATTTAAGCGTATTGAAGTTGATGAACGCATCGATCTTGATGAAGCTCGCGTCCTTGCCGTGCTCGACAAAATGGTCAAGCAACGCCGCGACTCCGCCAAACAGTATGAAGATGCTGATCGCCAAGAACTTGCCGACCAAGAACACTTTGAAATCACCATCATCACTGAGTTCCTTCCTCAAGCACTAACTGAAGAAGAGATAGCCACACTGATTGATGACGCCGTCAATACAACTAGCGCAAGTGGTATGCAAGACATGGGCAAAGTGATGGGATTATTGAAACCTCAGCTTCAAGGACGTGCAGATATGGGCGCAGTGAGCAAACTGATAAAAGCTAAGCTAGTTTAAACATTAGCTAAGAACACACCTACTCTCTATCTACATCACCCTACCACTCGACGACTATTGAACACTCGTTCTCAAACGTTCAATTATCAAATCCATTGCAGATTGCGCCGATATTAATGCGCCTTCTAAATAGCCCGCTTCTGACTGCGCATATTCAGCCCCCACAAAAGACAAATTCAACACCTCCAATTGGCTCTTATAAGCACCAATAGCGATGTGTGGATGGCTAGGCGCTTCGGTTTTATCTTGCTCAGTAGCTACCCACGTATCTTGCGCCCAATCTTTTAAATAATAATGTAACTGCTGCCTTGCTGGCTCACCAAAAACATCAGCCAACTGATTTAAGCAGTGCTGCTCGAAAACACCGCTCTCGTGCTGATTGCGCACAGAAGGTGGCGCTCCCACAAAACCAAACAAGGCATAAGTTGAATCAATACCATTAGCGCCACCAGTAGACGCATCATGCAACTCAACCATTGGCCCGACGCGACTAAACACATCCCCCGACAAACCTTCTTCACGCCAAAACGGCCGCTGATAAATAGCAACGAACTTAGCCTGCGCCGCCATCCATGTCGGCGTCGCTAACAATTGCCTAGAAAGATCATTAGGTAAATATTGCGATAAATTCAAATGCTGTGATAACACTCTAGGTGGCGCAGCCAAAACTACGTGGACTGCCTTAATGGACTCATTCTCACCACTTTTTTTACCAGACAGCACCCAACTAGCATCACCTTGCTTCACCATATTTGCGATAGGCAATGAGGTATGAATAGATTGAGAATCTACCTTATCAGCAAGGGCATTCACCAAGCACATCATTCCACCATCCACTCGATATGAGGTCATTGCTCCCGCACCCGTATTTCTCTGCACAGGTACACCCGCTTGCATCTGATACAACACATCACCTTGTGTGTATTGTTCAAACCACGGAACATTCAAGTCATCTAAAAGTCTTTTCATATTCGGTTGGTGCGGCCAAAACCATGTAGGACCTAAATCCACACTCAGATGCGCGCCATCCAATGATGGAGAAAAAATTCGCCCACCCAACTCTGACTTAGCTTCTACAACGCAGTAGCTAAGCCCTTGTTGCTGTAATCGATAAGCCAAATACAGCCCAGCCAGACCACCACCAACAATGGCAACATCAACGACTTTCATTCGCTATTCCTATCTAGAACAAGCATTTCGGGCAGGTGCCCTGTTTTAATCCATAGTTGCGTATTTTTTTCAGCCATAATATCCACTGTAAAGCGCTTATCACTGCGCACAGGAAAACGCAGCCAACTACCCTCTCCGTGGTAGACCTCATCAGTAGATTCAACCATCGTCAAACCACCAGACATCACTAACATCTCAACACCCAACTGCAACCATTCAGCAGGTATAGCGCACGACTCATTCGACTGTACGAAAAACACATCTTCGTATCCCTCAAACAACATCTGCCGCCTCCAACCGTTAGATACCTCTCCAGCATTCATGCCTAAAGACAGGGTTTCAACAACATGCTGGTCATCATTCATATCAAATTGCTGCAATTTAACAAATATTAAACAACCGTCACGACTAAAAGGCTGATGAGACGAGCTGGGAGGGTTTCTCACATAAGTACCCGCAGGGTAATCGCCATGTTCATCCGAAAACGTACCTGACAACACAACAAACTCCTCCCCACTTGGATGCCCATGAGGCTCAAATCGACTATTAGGTTGATAAGCAACCAAACTGGTGGCGCGCGTGGTTTTCTCACCACCATCGCGCTCAAGCAATAAGCGCAACACACCTTTAGCAGGTGACGCCACCCAATCAGACTTTCTAACACCCACGACTACAAACTGCGATAAGTCATGATGTAATTGCGTTGCCACCAGCGCTTCCTCATCAACAGTCACAGACTGACTCTGACAATACAAATCATCCCAAAAAGTCATATTATCCCCTCCCATTACCTTAAAAATACATTAGTCGATTAATTACGACCCGCCATCACTCCACCATCAACATCAAGCACCGTACCCGTAATCCATCCTGCCTTCTCCGACAGTAAAAACTCTACTGCATCCGCGATATCACCAGCAGTCCCTATTCGGCCAATAGGATGAAAATCGTTAAAGTCCTGCAAAGCACTTTCGATTTGATCTTCCTCGATAAACGATTTATAAATCGTCGTTAACACAACCGCAGGGGCAACCGCATTTGCACGAATTCCATCTTCAGCCAGCTCCATTGCCAAGTGCTGGGTTAACGCATGTAGAGCAGCCTTTTGCATAGAGTACGCCGAAGAAGGCGTTGCCTTAACCGCTTGATGTGCCCACATAGAACCGACATTAACAATCGAGCCGCCTCCATGCGCTTTCATATTTTTCGCGACTGCTTGAGTGATAAAAAAGAACGACTTATTAATATCCATCTGCAAGTCATAATCTTCTGCACTGTGCTCTAAAAAGCTAACAGGCTTGAAAAAACCTGCCGCATTGACCAAATGACGAATATGACGCGACTCACTTTCGACCCGCTGAACAAATGCGCTCACCTGCTTCTGGTCATATAAGTCTACAGACACCGTTTCAACGATACCGCCCTCCACTAACGACTCCAACTCTTGCTTCGCAGCAGCCAAAGACGATTCCTGACGAGATAACAGAATAACCGTGTTGCCCTGAGCCAACAAACGTTTTGCTGTCTCTTTTCCCATACCACTTGACCCACCTACAATTAACGCGACTGACTGACTCATAAATTCACCTCATTTAGTATTAACACATCAATATAGTAAGCATTCACTTATTATATTTTTATCATTAACTAAGCTGCTCTTCGAAATAAACAGAACAACTCCTCGATTAGCCAAAAACTACCTATCGATAGATAGATATCTAAAGTAAGCGCAGTCTACTTCGCAAGAAATATTGCGTCAACCCCTACCAGTAGATAGGCGGGCTCGTGATATACTTCATCCTCCATAGCCTTAAACAAAATATTGAACGCAACAGGAGAAGCTCGTGTCTTCGGATACCATCGATCGCATTATTGCGTCAGCAGAAAACCAAGCACGGTCCGGCGGCTACAATGCATTTAGCTTTAGAGAGATCGCCAAAGAAATAGGTATTAAGAGTGCAAGTATTCACTACCACTTTCCCACCAAAGAAAACCTAGCAACAGAACTAGCCAAACGTTACACCGAAAAGTTTAACCAATACTTATTAGCCATCACAGAATCTAGAGGGAACCTCCAGCAACAACTTTCGGACTACGCAGATCTGTTTTACTTTGCCTTAAAAAATGACCAAAAAATGTGCCTTTGTGGGTTATTTGCTGCAGAAATGGATGTATTACCTGAAGACGTGCAAACCGCAACGCGCCTATTTTTCGAAGCGCAAATAACTTGGCTAAGCACCCTATTAAGTACAAACGGTATCGCATCCGCCGACACAGAAGCAGTCAAGCTCTTGGCCAACATGGAAGGCGCCATGTTAATTGCCAAAGCGTTTGACTCGGAAGACTACTTCAAACGCGCCATGGACCTTACCGTCTACAAATAGCTTACCTTGCCCCCCCAGATTTCACAGATAACTATTTTCCTATTAACTACTCGCGCTAATCGGTAAACTTCTCTTTATGGCAGGCTCAATCCCACAACCTTTTATTGATGACTTACTCGAACGCGTCGACATTGTTGATGTGATAGACAGTCGTGTAAAACTTAAAAAAACGGGCAAAAATTACTCTGCCTGCTGCCCTTTTCACGATGAGAAAACCCCCTCGTTTAGCGTCAGTCCCGACAAGCAATTTTTTTACTGCTTTGGCTGCGGTGCCAGTGGCAACTCCATTGGCTTCATCATGGATTATGAACGACTCAGCTTTCCCGAAGCGATTGACAGCCTAGCCAAAGTTGCCGGCGTTGAAGTGCCTAGAGAGCACACCAAAGACCCGCAAAAACGCGCGCAAAACGAAGCTCAAGAAAAAATCCGCAAGCTATTATTCAGCTTAATGGAACAAACCAACGACTATTACCAGCTCCAGCTACGCGAACATCCACAGAAAAACACGCCAGTAAATTACCTTAAAAACCGCGGATTAAGCGGGCAAATTGCCAAAGATTTTGGCGTTGGATACGCACCTCCCGGCTGGGATAATTTAATCAAAACCCTCGCCACATCCAACGAAAAGCAAGACCTTTTATTAGAAGGCGGCATGCTCATTAATAACGAGGACAAAGGTCGCCTCTATGATCGCTTTCGCGAACGCATCATGTTTCCCATACGCGATAGTCGTGGTCGCGTCATCGGGTTTGGCGGCCGTGTTCTCAATGACGAAAAACCCAAATACCTTAACTCGCCAGAAACCCCCATCTTCTTTAAAGGCAAAGAACTCTACGGCCTATACGAAGCACGACAAGCCTATCGCCAATTACCGCGAGTACTGGTAGTAGAAGGCTATATGGACGTGGTCGCACTGGCACAATACGGTATTCGTTATGGTGTTGCGACACTTGGCACTGCCTGTAGCGAAGAACATTTACGCATCGCCTTTAAGTACACCAATGAAGTTGTTTTTTGTTTCGATGGGGACGATGCAGGCCGTAAAGCAGCTCGCCGAGCCATGGAAAATTCCATTACCTCTATGGAAGACGGGCGACAGATTAAATTTTTATACCTTCCAGAAGGCGAAGACCCCGATACATTAGTGCGTCAAATCGGCGACGAAAAATTCACCAAATTAATTGAGGGCGCATCGCCTTTAGAAAATTTCTTATTTGAAGAACTCGGCCAATCATTTGATACACAAACGATGGAAGGACGAGCGAGACTCTGTAAAATCGCCGCCCCCATGCTGGATCAATTACCTCGCGGCGTATATCGCGAACTCATGTTTAATCAACTCGCTAACCGTACACAATTAAGTATGGATGCATTAATGCGCTTGCTAGAAGAGCTCCCCAAGCAAGCAAACCCAGCGGCAGCTCCGCAAATATCATCGCCCAACCATATCGCAACGGAACCTGCAAAAAACATCACAGCAGAGACAAATCATACCAAGCAAAATGATGAACCTCGCTTCATTGAGGCTCATGATTATGATGGCCATGATGGCTATGACTACGATGAAGAATCTCCACCAAACGCGCGCCTCAGTAGCGATTGGCATTCAGATCAAAACACGCCTGCAAAAAACAACACACCCGCATCATCACACCAACTCACCAGACAAGCACTGAGCCTATTGCTGTTCCAACCGAAACTCGCGGTAGAGGCCAACGACATCGATGATTTACGTGATAGTAGAGAAGAAAATCTTGTATTATTAACCAACCTAATCGATTTACTACAGCAACGCCCTGAGTTCACCAGCGGGCAAATTATTGGCTACTGGCAAGGCACTTACGGTGCAGAAGCGAGCAAAAAACTACAAACCTTAATCAACCAATCCGATGTCTTTCATCATGCGCAAGAATTAACCCAAACAGAAGAAAAACACGTCTTCAATCCCAAAGAGGAGTTTTGTGACGCACTCAATTTATTACAGGAACAGCAACAACAAAAAGACTGCGACACCATCATTCAGCAGCTCAACAATAAACCTACCAACCAATGGTCAGATGCCGAAAAACAACTGTATCGCAAAGCAATTGCCGCCAGAGCAAATTAACCCTGCACTTTCTAGGGCATTCCCATTGAATTCTGTCGATTAACCTCCATATTGCCTAGCACAAAAAGCAATAAATCGTCTATAATTAGCGGTTTAGCCTAAAACACATCTAATCAGTATCTCGAATAGTGTATAACAGCGACCCGATTGGTCAATTCAGTTCCAGTCACCTGCGAAATATAACTTAGAAATGCTGCGCAACCGGAGCGTGCATGTCAAACAACAAACAAGAATCCCGCATCAAATTACTGATTGCCCGAGGTAAAGAACAAGGTTACCTAACCTATGCGGACGTGAACGATCACCTGCCGCAAGATATTTCTGACCCAGATCAGGTTGAAGACATCATCCAAATGATCAACGACATGGGAATTCGCGTTTACGAGAACGCCCCCGATGCCGAAGAATTATTAATGACTGATGGTGACTCTTCTGCCGATGAAATCGCGTCTGCTGAAGCTGCCGCCGCACTTGCTGCCGTAGAAACCGAAGCTGGTCGCACCACCGACCCCGTTCGCATGTATATGCGTGAAATGGGTACGGTAGAACTGCTTACCCGTGAAGGCGAAATCGCTATTGCTAAGCGTATTGAAGAAGGCACTCGTGATCTAATGCACGCACTAGCCTGCTGGCCAAATGTGGTTCAAATATTAATAGACGAATTTGACCTTCTTGTTAAAGAAGAGCGACGCATTCCTGATCTTATCGCGGGATGGCTAGACCCTGCTGACGACGTGCCTGCTGCAGGCCCAGCCGCACAAAAAAATAAAACTGATGACGACGAAGACGAAGACGAAGTCGATACCGGCCTTGATCCTGTAGAGGTCAATGAACGCTTTGGTGCATTGAAAAAGCAACTTGCTAAAACAGACAAAATCATTAAAAAGCATGGCCGAGAAAGCAAAGAAGCCGAAGCAGAACTATCAGAGCTAGGCGACATCATTAAGTTCTTCAAATTACCACCACGCCAGTTCGACCCGATGTATAAAAAAGCACGCGGCGTGCTAGAAAGTGTACGCAGAGAAGAAAGACGTATTCTTTCCTTATGTGTTCGTACGGCAAAAATGCCACGCAAAACCTTTATTAAGGAATTCCCAGGTAACGAAACCGACCCCACTTGGATACCCGGCGTTATCGAGAAAAAACGCGACTATTCTGCCAACTTCGAAGAAGTGAAAGAAGAAATCCTTCGCGCACAACGTAAACTCGACCAAATACAGAACACCGTAGGCATTGAGCTATCGATGATCAAAGAAATCAATCGTCGCATGTCGATTGGCGAAGCCCGCGCTCGTCGTGCGAAAAAAGAAATGGTCGAAGCGAACTTACGCTTGGTTATTTCGATTGCCAAAAAATACACCAACCGTGGCTTACAGTTCCTTGACCTGATTCAAGAAGGCAACATCGGCTTAATGAAAGCCGTTGATAAATTCGAATATCGTCGTGGCTATAAGTTCTCAACTTATGCTACATGGTGGATTCGTCAGGCGATTACCCGCTCAATTGCTGACCAAGCACGTACCATCCGTATTCCTGTACACATGATAGAAACGATCAACAAACTGAATCGTATCTCTCGTCAAATGCTACAAGAAATGGGACGCGAGCCAACGCCAGAAGAACTAGGCGAGCGCATGGAAATGCCTGAAGAGAAAGTCCGTAAAGTCTTAAAAATTGCCAAAGAGCCTATCTCGATGGAAACCCCTATCGGCGATGATGAAGATTCGCATCTAGGCGATTTTATTGAAGACGGCACCATTACATCACCCGTTGAATCAGCGACTGATGTAGGCTTAACCGAATCGACTCGTGATGTACTTTCTGGTCTAACGGCAAGAGAAGCCAAAGTACTACGCATGCGTTTTGGTATCGATATGAACACCGACCACACACTAGAAGAAGTTGGCAAACAGTTCGACGTGACTCGTGAACGTATTCGTCAAATCGAAGCTAAAGCACTACGCAAACTTCGCCACCCAAGTCGTTCAGATCATTTAAGAAGTTTTTTAGATGAGTAAGTTGGACGAATAGAAAAAAGTAGGTATGATGTGCGCCTCTCAACGCTACAGTAGAAAAGAGAGGTGTTTTTGTTTTAAAGCGTTAAAGCAACGGAAACAATAAAGCAGCAAACATTACGCAGGTTTTTTGCTTGCTGGTTAGACGCAACGACGCCAGAAAGTAAAAAAACAAGTAATGGCTAAACGCGGAGATTTTGTTTTCTAGTTAGGAGCCGCGCAGTGAGGCGAGGGAATGTACATTAAGTACATGACTGAGCAGAGCGAGCACGCGACAACGCTAGAAGACAAAATATCAAGTTTAGGGCCCTTAGCTCAGTTGGTTAGAGCATACGACTCATAATCGTCAGGTCCCCAGTTCGAGTCTGGGAGGGCCCACCATTTACTTCATACAACACCACTCGTTATAACACCACTCCTCACATCACAAACAGCTCGCTCAGTGCGGCTAGAGCATACGACTCAACTCTCTACAAAAACAGCCAGGTCGACAGTTCGAGTCTGTCCGGGCCCACCATTTTCCTCTCGCATCGACCCACACAGCACACTCAATTCTCTAACAGCTCGCGAATATTATTTTCGAGAGCTGAGCCAAGTGGTTTTTCACCGCTCATATAATGACTAATAGTTTCACCATCCCCAGCCATCACATATTTATTAAAATTCCATGTCGGCGTTTTTCCACTCGCAGCCGCTAAATACTTGTATACTGAATTCGCATTACTGCCCTTTACATGTGTTGACGCAAGCATGGTAAAAGTGACACCAAAATTATAGAAACAAATTTTTGCGGCTTTTTCTTCATCTTTTTCTTCCTGATTAAAGTCATCTGAACTAAAACCAATCACCCGCAAACCTTTTGACTGATACTTTTGGTGGAGCGCTTCCAGCTCTTTTAGCTGAGGTGTAAAGCCACAGTAGCTGGCGGTATTGACGAATAGTATCGGGCCACCGGTATGCAAATCGCAGATATTGACATCATCGCTACTATGAAGCTTTCGAAAAGAGTGGTTGAGACTTTCAGGACATGGCGGCGCTGTGTTTGACGCAGCTGCCACAGAACTTAACAGTAATGAAATTAACAATATGACCGGCTTCATGTAGCAGCACCCTATTATTTGGCATTCGAAAGTAGACTTAAACGTTTACGTTACATACAGCCAAAAGGATGAAGGCCCTACTGAAAACCAATAAACGACATGCGCCAAACAAAAACGAAGTGGTAGGAATACCGCGGCAGAAGGGTGAAAAGCAGAAGAATAAGCCGCTTAAGACTCTGCCCTCTTAACGCGAATAATACTGCCATCAAGGTCTTTCCCATTTAGCACTTTAATAGCGCCTTTTGCATCGCCGGGATTGGGCATTTCAACAAATCCAAAGCCTTTTGAGCGCCCCTCTTTCTCATCCATCACCAAGGTACAAGACTGCACCTTACCTATGGTCTCAAATAATGTTTGGATTTCTGCTTCAGTGGTGGTGCGGGCAAGGTTACGGACAAGAAGTTTCATAGAGTTACCATCAAGTTAATTCCAAACTATAGCGCGTTTGCTCCTTATTGGACAGATAATGAGGGCAATACCTTATTCACTTTATTGCCTCCATCAAAATAATGTGATTAAAAAGCTCTAATCAGCATCCATACAGCAATAACTGCCAATACAATACCAAAGAGCTTATTGATATAAGACGCGTATTTTTCATTATTAAATTGATGAATAAGCCGATCGCCGAAATATGTCCATATAATAAATGCGATTAAATTATTAACGGTAAATAGCGTGGATATCAATAATACTAAATATACATCGCTACTTGCCCCGAGGAACTGGGTAAACATCGCCACGATAATGACGTAAGCCTTAGGGTTGAATACCAATAGTATGGCTCCATCCCAGAAACCAATTTTGGGGGCATCTGCCGTATCTCCCATAACACCCGCATTAAAAAAAAGCCATGCTAAATAAAGAACATAAACACTGCCTGTAATACCTATATATTTAAAAGCGAAAGGATATTGCTGAACGATAGTTCCAAACCCAAAACCGAGAATAACGGTCACGACCCAAGTCGCAATATGATATCCCGCATTCGATGGAAGTGTCGCCATCAAGCCAAATTTTGCCCCGCTCACAGCAAAAAATAAATTACCGGGGCCGGGGCTGTAAGCCAACGGAAAAAGAAATACTATAAGGGCTATGCTTAATTCAATCATCAATGGCTTCTCATTAAATGGCGGTTATACACATTACTACATGAATGGCAAACACCTTATCAAACCACTTAAAAAAAACCAGCCAAAATCGGCCCTAACTCTCTCCTCAAAAAAATATCATTTAAACCGCTACCAAGCAAGGATTGATAAAAAATCGACTTATCGTCTTTTTCACTATCACAAATGAACTAACAATAAGGAACTAATAATACCGGTCGCTTACTCAAGCGGACCACTTTATCTGCGACAGAACCCAACAATAATTCACTAATTGCACCATGGCCATTTGACCCCAAAACAATGAGGCCCGCATTAATATCGTCAGCACACCCTAATACCGACTTTGCCACACTCCCATTAATGACATTAATACTAGGGCGAGCAATAGATATATCTGACGAAAAATGTTTATCGAAAAAACCATTCACCTGATCCGTTAATGAAGCAAGCGATCGATCAAGCGTGTCTTTTTCTATTTCGGCCCATGATTCAATCGCACCCCATCCATAAAGGCTAGCGTTAATAGGTTCGACAACATTCAAAACCGTAACCTCTGCCTGATATTTTTCTGCAAGACTCATCGTCATTGATAACGCAGACTCGGATTCAGGGCTTACATCTGTTGCATACAAGATAGTGTTAATTTCAGTTAGCATGGTTTCACCTCACTTTTAACGTCATTTACATTCAACTTTATTTACACTCGACTTCTACCCTAATACTAAAACGACAATAGATAGGTTTGTTTGATACAAATCAAATAAATATAGTTAATTTTTATTTAACATGACAACTAGGATCAGAAAATGTAACAAAGAAAAATACATTTTACGCACTCATGTTTATCTATTATCTTTTATCATAAGGCGAGAAAAAGTTGGACAAAAACGTACATTTCAAAAAGACAATTAGCTTATCGTTATTAACGTTTTACGGATTAGGCACCATTGTTGGCGGTGGCATTTACGCTTTACTAGGAAAGGTGGCTGGCGAAGCGGGAATGTCGATGCCATTATCCTTTGCGGTAGCAGGGCTGATTGCCTTATTAAGTGCGTGCTCGTTTTCCGAATTATCAACACGTTATCCGGTCAGTGCTGGCGAATCTTTTTATGTGTTAAAAGGGTTTAACAATCAACCGTTATCTATCCTAGTGGGTTTTTTGGTGATTTTTACGGGCATTGTATCCGCGGCAACCTTAGTGGTCGCTACCGCCCACTTTTTAAATAGCACGCTATCAATCTCCTTCACGCTGATTATTGGTGTATTAGTCGCAGGAATGGCTTTGATTGCCATTTGGGGCATTAGCCAATCGGCGCGATTGATTATGGTGATTACGATTATCGAAGTCGGTGCATTAGTTTATATTTGTGTGGTGAATGGCAGCGTATTACAAGAACTCAATACGCGATGGATGGAGATAATTCCCGTAGCAACGATGAACTCTTTTTACTGGACGGGCTTACTAGCGGGGTCTTTTTTAGCCTTTTATGCGTTTATTGGTTTTGAAGACATGGTGAATATTGCGGAAGAAGTACAGGACGTACAAACCACTATGCCGAAAGCGATATTTTTAAGTATCGGGCTGGCCACCCTACTGTACATTATCATCGCCACCATTGCAGTGCTCAGCGTACCTATTAACGCGCTCCAGCAAAGCCATACACCCCTCACCTTATTGGTAAGTCATCAGCCCGCCTATGCCCACACATTGCTATGGTTAGTTAGTATTCTTGCAGGCGTTAATGGTGCTTTAGTACAAATCATCATGGCGTCACGGGTTATTTATGGCATGACCAGTAAGCACCTATTATCGTTACCGTTGATAAGTAGGCTGGCCACTCTATCGCCAAAAACCAATACGCCTATTGCAGCGACGATTGTTATTGCTGTTTTAGTGCTGTGTTTGGCCTTATTTTTCCCCGTAGAAACCCTAGCGAAACTCACCAGCACCATCGTGTTCACCATCTTCTTTTTTGTGAATAGTGCCTTATGGCGATTAAAACAACAGCACCCACAAAACGTAGAAGCATCCTTAGAAGAGTCAATACAAGAATCGACTCTACAACCATCACTATCATTTTCAACAAAAGGCCCAGTCTTTAACCAATGGGTTCCCTTTTTTGGCGCACTCAGTTCTTTTGTGATGTTAGCATTTCAGGTTTATCACTGGATCGTATAGAAAATACATAAATCATTAAGCACAACACTCACAGCGTGTTTCTTTGACTTCCTCAGTCATTAACATTAACCTCATTGCCTCATACATTTATACCCTGTGCCCCCCCCCGTTTTTCATCGGATAATTATCTACCATGCGCTTAGTCATCAAATCTATTCTTGCTATATTACTCTTTGGTTTACTGCTTATTGTGAGTAGCTTGCTACTTATTCAGTACTCGCCTCAGTCCTTGTTATCACTAAGCCAGTATGTGAGCCCCTATCATATTTTTGCCGATGAGATGGATATTGACCTAAGCATGCCGAGCGCCAACATTTCGGGGCTACAGGTTAATAGCCGTGACGAAACGATTACCACTTTGGAAGCGTTTACGTTTACTACCTCATGGCAGTCCTTGAGAGAAAATAGTCAAGACTGGACAGCCTCAGCTAAAAACGGTGTGGTTCATCTCAACAAGCTCCCCCAAAACGAAGAAGAAGCCACTTCGGAAACATCGGCACCGAACATTGCCAGTCTCCACGATATACTACAAAAAGCGAATATATCCGTTGAAAACATTGCAATGAATATAACAGAAACCTCTTCTGCCAAACTTGATTACCTCCGTCGTCCCGACGCGCTACAAACAGGAGAGCAAGGTGTAGAGTTTTCTTTTTCATACAAGCAAGATGCCATCACACTACCGCTGCAAGGCACATTATTGTCTCGCATCAATGAAGGGACTCCCGAAATCACGCTGAACTTACCTACGCTTGATTTACGAGCGCTGATATCGGAGAAAAACAATCTTGGCACAACATCAAATGAATCAACAGAAAGTCATACAACCACCAACAAAGAAGCACGTATTGACTGGTCATCACTATCGCAACTCACCCCTCTCAACCTACTCTTTCAATCAGAAAAAATACAGCTGCCACAAGGCGAGATAAGCAACATTCTCTCTCGCATCACCCTGACAAATACCGAAGGCGTACAAGGTATCCAACAAGAACATACTGCCAACGTTAATGTAAACCTGAATAAAGATTATGCGATTAATCAGGCAGTAGCTGTACGAGCTGACTGGAAAATATTAGGTGAAAGAACCGAAGGTGCAGACATTGATGGCAATACGACTGTTTCGCTAGGCGACAACAATATCAATATCACAGGCAAAGTAAACCTAAACGGAATACTTGAACAGGACATGACGCTCACAGCGGCTATCCAACAATTCCCCGCTAAAACACTCTCTAAGCAAGCAGCACGACAACAAAAAGAAATAGAACGATTATTACCGTTTAAAGGTAACGCAAAAATCACTCTACAAAAAGGGCAATTAACCTTACGTGACTTCACAGCTAATGCGAAAGACTCTAACCTGAATGGAAAAATAGCTATTGGTTTTGGCAAAGATATCGTCGATTTACGCCGCGTGACATTTGATCTCAACTCGACACTGCTCGTTATCCCTCAATTAGAAAGCGCAACAACAAAGACTACGGCCAATACCACAAACAGCACCAAAAACACTACTAAAAATAGCAAACCTCTCGCATGGTTAAATACATTAACTGCCGAGGGAAGTATCAAACTTGGCAAAGTAATTTATAAAAATGAATCGCTACTTAATAACGCAACATTACAACTGAATTTACAAAAACAAAAATTGATGCTCAACAATATCGCTATCAACACAACAGACTCAGATATTAGCGGCAATATCTCTCTTGGCTTTGACAAAGCAATAACCGACTTACGCACCGCTACCTTCGACATAAACTCAAAGAAACTAGTTATCCCCTCATTAGGCAATAACGAAGTGACCGCAAGATCAGCTGAGAACACGACTAAAAAAGAAACCAACAACAAGACAGAAAGCAATATCATCCCTGTTGAATGGCTAAATAAAATCACAGCTAATGGCAGTGTTAATCTAGGTGAAATCACCTACAACAATGACATCGTCGTGACAGGAGCGCGCACAAAAGTAGACTTACAAAAAAATAAATTACAGCTGAACGATATTGCAATAACAACAAAAGATTCCGATCTTAGTGGAAATGCAGTGATCGACTTTAATGAAAAAGCGACACATCTATATGCAACAACCTTCGACCTTAACTCTACTCAGCTAACGATTCCTGATGACAAAAAAACGGGTCAACAAACGGCGAACTCGCAACCATCAGCCAAAAGCAACACATTATTTAATGACAACCAACTTCCTACGGACTGGCTAAACACCATCAAAGCCGAAGGTAATATCTCTATCGCCAAGGTTATTCGTCATAACAAAACACTGGCAAGCAATACCAATAATCGCATCACATTAGATAAAGATATTTTTAACCTGAACAGCCAAATAGGCAGTATCGCTGGCGGCAATAGCAATCTTAATTTATCTATCGACAACACAGACAATAAACTAGCCATCAACCTTAATACCTCGGCAAAAAATATTGTGTTGGAGAATTTAGGCTTAGTCCCTAAAGAAGAACTCAGTGGTGGCACAAGCGATATAGATATAACACTTAACACCTATGGCACCTCAACAAAAGCATTAGCCAATCACTTACAAGGAGACATTTTATTCACCGCCAAAGATGGCGTGATTGCCAACAATACCTTTGAGGCAATCGGTTCAGATGTATTATTAAATCTGGTTAATACCATCAACCCTTTTCATAAAAGTGCAAAAACAACTAACCTTGAGTGCGCCGTTGTTAAATCAAAAATAGTCGATGGAAAAATGTTATTTGATAACTCTATCGCAATCAAAACATCCAAAATGATTATTATCGCCGATGGGGAAATAGACCTAACAACCGAACAGATTAACCTTGGCATCAATCCTAAAGCACGCCAAGGTGTAGGTATCGATGTTGCTAGCCTAGCCAAATTTGTAGCCCTGCAAGGGCCGCTAACCAAACCCACCGTTGGCGTTAGCGCCAAAGGCACAGCCAAATCGCTACTCAGTATTGGTGCAGCTATTTCTACAGGCGGCCTATCGTTATTAGCCACCAAACTAGCCGACACCGTTATTTCTGGTGATCCTTGTGAAGTCGCAAAAAACGCCTTTACTAAAAAAGCCGACAGTACGAACGCTAATGCGATACCGGAAAAATAAAACCAACAGTACTTGATGAAAAAAAGCAACGCTGCGAGTATGCAAATTGGTCGACTCATACCTGCCACCTTGAGGCACCACACTTTAATACGGCCTTAAGTGCCAACGAGGTAACTGCTGTTGAATAGCTAAAGCCTACAGAGTAATCTTGTTTTTTAGTACAAATGTCGTTGGTAGCAGAGGGCTGCACCTAAATCTCGCTAAACGAGGAAAGTATTATGTCTATGTACATTGAGAAGGCTCATGAGTGACATTAAGTTTTCAAAAGAAGAAAAAGAGCGCATTGTCAATAAAGTAAAAATATACTTTGATAACGAACTGGAGCAAGACATCGGTGGTTTCGAAGCGGAGTTTTTGATTGACTTTTTCTCTAAAGAAATAGGCTCATAATTTTACAATCGTGGTTTATCTGATGCCCAAAAATTATTTTCAACGAAAGCGGATGAACTTAGTTACCAAATTCAAGAGTTAGAAAAGCCTATATAATAAAAAAAAATAATGATGTGAATTTTAATGATGTTGCTTCTACTTTTATTTACTGTACTAATAATCGTTTAATCACTAAACGCTGTTAATGTTTATCTGACCCCGATTAATTTATGGAGGCAATAAAAGCATAACGCTTTTATTTTTCGTTGTTAGATTACCTGAGAGACCCTGTGTGTAGAATTTTTCCACATAAAAAAGAAAAGTTGCCAACACTATTGAACGTTACAATAAGCTTTGGTGGTTCAAGAGTGGGCTGTTTTTTTGAGTACGGTTTATTTTCAAGAGTTTTCACACAGTCTGAGCCGAAAGCGGACGTCACTGCGTTTCAATCGAGACTGACCCTTTTGGT
>AEVK01000111.1 GCA_000209515.2 gamma proteobacterium IMCC1989 | reverse complement strand
TAATCCGTTGAGCCATCCGTACGGAGGTTAGTAAATAGCTCCCGAATACTCCCATTATCCAGAGTCTCCACTGTGCGTGTAACTACTGTGCCATCGTCTTCGGTATAGGTCGAATCATTCGGGTTGATATCGGTGTAATTGACCGCTGGTAGAATCACATCATCGACCCGCGGACTCGGCGGTAAGAATTGGTAATCCGTACTCTCACTCACACTCAAAGTGGTGGTGTTGGTCACAAACCCACCCAAGTTCTTCACCTCACCCACAACAGGATCAGGGTTAAGGTTTTGGATAATCTCTTCTTGTTGCGGTGTCAGGTGCGTGGTGAGATCTTGATAGGTAATCGGCGCGTCGAACACGTCGCTTAATTGATTACGGGCATCATAGAAACTGGTGGTAAATTGCACCGTACTGGGATCAAGCCCTACCGCCCCTTCTGGGGAGTAGATGTCTTTGAGGTCATCATTGATAGCGACCATTTCAACCACGGCATTGCCGTTTGCGTCATATTGATAGATGCGAGGCGTACCGTTACCTTCGTTGGTCCAGAATAAGCGGCCTAGTTCGTCGTAACGGTATTCTTCTTGGTATTGACCATTACGGCCTTTGGCTTCGATATCACCATGGGCGTTATAGCGGGTATCATGGGTAATACCATCTGCACCGGTACCGGTGCGATGCATAGAAATTTCTCGCCCTAAAGCATCATAGCGATAATGGGTTTGATGTGATTCGGTTTGGCCGTTAGCATTAATAAACGTTTCGCTAGCACGTAAAGTATCACCAAACACATCAAGGTCGTAACTGATACGATGGCCATTCGCGTCAATATCGGCCACTTTAAAACCGGCGCTGTTGTACTGAGCGCGGATGGTGCGATCTTCTGCGG
>AEVK01000112.1 GCA_000209515.2 gamma proteobacterium IMCC1989 | reverse complement strand
AAAACCATTCATGACTTGTTCAGAGGTTCCCTATCTACATCACCTTACAATTCGTCAGATAACGATATTTTTTTCACGCCTTCGCTGGTGCCTAATAACATAACATCCGCCGATCTAGCTGCAAACAAACCATTGGTTACTACACCAACAATTTGATTGATTTTTTTCTCTATCTCTACTGGGTTTGGAATCGATAAGCGATGGACATCTAAAATAACATTGCCATTATCTGTTACCACACCTTGGCGATATTCAGGATTACCACCTAATTTCACTAATTCACGAGCGACATAAGATCTGGCCATTGGTATTACCTCTACTGGCAATGGGAACTCGCCCAACACACTAACCCATTTACTTTCATCAGCAATGCAAACAAACTCGTCCGCGCATGCAGCAACAATTTTTTCACGGGTTAACGCAGCACCTCCGCCTTTTATTAGACAAAGGTTCTTATCTGATTCATCTGCACCATCTACATAAACAACAAGGCCATCAACACTATTAAGATCATATACAGGAATACCATGACTTTTCAGGCGCTCGGCAGTCGCATCGGAGCTCGCCACGGCACCATCAAACAAATGCTTAATCGCCGCCAAAGAATCAATAAAGCAGTTGGCAGTTGAACCTGTACCCACACCCACAACACTTGATAGCTCTAACTTAGGCTTAATATAATCTACCGCAGCCTGGCCTACCGCTTGTTTTAGTTCATCTTGAGTCATACATTCTATCCGCTAATATAATTTAGTGAGTTTTACAGTAAGGCATATTTAAAATACACATACCACAAAGTGATTACTACACGCTGTCAGTCTTATTATAAAACCACTAAGCATGATAAACACAAAAACATGCACCAAAAGTGTATTTATCCTAAAAGAAGAGGAAAACACCACATATAGACTAAAAAAATTAAAAACACCTGCATATTGTGCTACCCCTCCCTTACACCAGAATTCTTACCACATTTTTTTAAAAAAAACTGCTCATTTAGCAACCTAAACTAAAGTAAATACAACAAAACACTTGGCAAAGCCATGATTTTTAAGTATAAATGCGATTCTATTATTTCAAAAAATATTTCATAAACGTGACAAAGCACACACTTTATAATAACAATAGAAATAATCGCGACAAAAAATATGCTTAACTTGTATTAACTGGCTGGGTATTAACTGATTGGGTATTAACTGATTGATCTTATGCTTAATCTGTCCAATGTAAGAAACGCTCAATAACCAAATGATAAAAATAGAGATACACAATGAAACCTGATGTTCTGACCATCACCACAATAGTTTTTATTGCTGGAGTATTAATCAGTAGCCTAGGTATCACGGAAGAGCTAGACAACAAAGAGCCTATCGCGCCACCATCAGCGCTGCAGCAAGGCATTACTGTCAACTAAATTGGCCCACTGAGATCTTTTTAAGATCCGTATATATACTATTTAGAGACACATCCCAAGATTCAGGCTTAATCATGTCAACCTGCTGGCAGCTGTGAGCCACCCCCATCAGAAATGGCTTAGGTATTTCCTTAAGTGCTTTTTGAACATTTTCTTTTTGAAGAGGTTCTTTTTGAATAGCTTTTTGAGAGGCTACAGCCAACAACACATCCCCCGTTTCTTTTTTCTGTTTCATCTCGCGAGTATTGCTCTGTGCCTGCAAAAAAGCAAAAGTACGATCATAATACCCTCCCCCCATACCAATACGATGACACTCTTGATCAAAAGCCACTAGAGGAGTCAACACTAGATCTAATTCTGCGGCTGCAAAAGCGTTTTCACAATTTACAGGCTCAGGAATACCGAACCTATTTTTGTGCATAAGAGTGCTTTGATCATAAGGGACAAATATCAAAGATTGGTGACGAACAACAGGGAGATAACACTGCTTACCAGCCTGCCAGGCGCGCTCAATTAAAGGTTCCACACTTATTTCACCGCCCACCGCCCAATAAACCGCAATATGATGACTATGCTGATAAATCGGTGAGCCAACAATACGATCAGCCAACTGTTGTGCCGCTACTTTTTGCGCGGCAACAGTAATCAGCTCGCGACGGGTTCGAGCCAAATGACGAAGTTTATCGATAGACAAGGATATTTCCTCGCAAATAAGATTAAAAAGATAGGGTGAGCATGAAGGTAAAAGAGTGCGGATAGATCGAAAAGTGTCCCAAGTATGCCGCGGTCAACTGGGCCTTGAACCGTAAGGTTCAAGGTGGTGGCTTTTGACAAATATTAGGCTTTCCGCAGCGCGGACATGCACACCAACTTGTACAAAAAGCCTCCGGGGTTTACATTATCGGCTCAAGGACTCGAGACTCGCAAACACCTCAGGACTAGATAAAAGTATAGCACTAACTAGGTAAAACTGCGTCAATTCGTTGGTGAATATTGGCTAATAATTCTTCTTGGCTATCGTCAACTTTAGGACTTGAGATCACTTCGTGCGCAAGGTTTAACGCTGCCATAACTGCAATTCGCTCAACACCGATAACAGAACCTGTCTGTCGAATAGACTTCATACGGCGATCCAACTCCAGAGCGGCATCAAGCAATGCTTCTCGCTCGTCACTAGGGCAAGCTACTTGATAATCTTTACATAAAATATGTACCGACAACGTTTCTGTAGACACGTCTAGCGCACCCCTTCTTTTAAGCTTTTAAGATCACTAATCATAGCTTCCACCCGCGTTCGCGCAACATCGTTCTTTTCAATCAAACGGGCACGCTCATGCTGCCATTCTTGCTCCAGCTGACGCAGAGATTGATTCTCTTTCTGTAGCTGTTGGTGCTGAAGGAGTAGCTGATCTAGCTTTTGTGATAAACGCTGTAAATTATATTCTGACATAGTCCACAATTAAACGCTGATATGAGGAAAACTGCAAGTGATAACCCAAGCAAAAGCGTTCGCAAAACGACATAATGATTTAACATATTGCATCAGCTTACTCAGCAATGGAAAAAGAAGCCAAGCACTGCTGCCATTGGGGCAAACCATCTCCCATCACGTAAAAATCAGCAATGCCTTCGGCGGCTCGACAATACATTGATCACCCCTTCTGCCCACACTTTAGAAAACGGCCTTACCTTTAATAATATTTCTGATTGATCAGGCTCTACACGATAAGCCCCCCCGCCTTGAAAACCATAATAACTCATATCCAATACCGGCAGCATTACCACACCTAAATGGCTGGAGGCGTTAATAAACTCATTATCTATCCCGTGTGAGCGAATAATAGTTTTGATATGATATGGTCACCGTTAGCTGCAATGAACACACTTATTTCATCCACTACCTTAGCCCATCCTATTATGATAATCGACTGGAATACTATTGATACCGTCCTGCTAGATATGGATGGCACCTTATTAGATCTACATTACGACAATTATTTTTGGTCGACCTATTTACCTAAGCGTTATGCCGATATAAAAAACATTCCGCTAGATCTAGCGGAAGCAAATTTACGGCAACACATCCGCTCATTAGAGGGGACTCTCAATTGGTACTGCTTAGACTACTGGAGTGAAGCGCTGGAGATCAATATAGGCGAATTAAAGGCCGAACCAGCAATAACGCATAAAATAATTGAGCGCCCACACACACTCGCCTTTTTACAATTTTTGCATGCGCAAAACAAACACGTAGTCTTGGTCACCAACGCCCATCCAACGGGGCTGAATATGAAAATCGCAGCGACGACTTTTGGCGAATATTTACACCATATTGTTTCATCCCATCAATTTCAGACCCCCAAAGAAGAGCAGCGCTTTTGGCAATATTTATCGGAACACTTACTGGCGCTGGCACATGGGAAGCCAACTTTTGACCCAGCAAGAACCTTATTTATCGATGATAATGAACGCATATTACAAGCAGCAGATACCTACGGTATTGCTCACACTATTGGGATTCATCAACCGGACAGCACTATCCTCAGACAGCTCGCTATTCCGAATGCCATCCACCATTTCACCGAAATTATGCACTAAGCGGTATACCCTATGGAAAAAATACGTATCGACAAATGGTTATGGGCTGCAAGGTTTTTCAAGACTCGCAGCTTAGCCAAGCAGGCCATCGAAGGTGGGAAAGTACATTGTGATGGTCAACGGGTGAAAGCCAGCAAAGATATTGTAGTCAATACGCAGCTCACCATAAGACAAGGATGGGATGAAAAAACTGTCGCGGTTATTTCCCTATCAGATAAGCGGCGCGGTGCGCCTGAAGCAGCATTACTCTATGAAGAAACACCTGAGAGCATAGAAAAGCGTGCGAAAAATGATATTCAGCGCAAATTATTGAAAAGCGCTTCTGGACTACAAACAGAGAGTCGCCCCACTAAAAAGCAAAGGCGACAAATTCATCAATTTAAAGAAATGATGGATAATATTGAGTAAGTATTTTTAGCGCTACACCTTAAAGCTACCGATCATCGTTTTTAATCGGTTGGTGGCCGTTTCAACCGAAGTGCTAATCTTGAGCGCTTTCGATGTCACCTTATTGGTATCATTTGCCAAACTAGCAATACGAGTAATGTTTTCGCTCACTGATTCAGACACTTGCGATTGTTCACCCACGGCCAGTGCCGTTTGTGAATTCATACTGTTTAGCGAGCTAATATGGTCTGCAATAACCGACAGGTTATTAACCGCATCATTTGCCATAGCGACGGCATTTTTACTGGTTGTTGTACCGCCATCCATCACTTTCACCGCTTCGCCAGCACTTTCCTGTAAACGCTCAATCATGGTTTGTATCTCGCCGGTACTTTGTTGAGTTCTTCCAGCTAAAGCTCTCACCTCATCAGCAACAACAGCGAAACCACGCCCCTGCTCACCCGCACGAGCCGCTTCAATGGCCGCATTGAGTGCGAGCAAATTCGTTTGTTCAGCGATACCGCGAATCACATCTAATACCGAGCCAATATCATTAACTCGATCCTGTACCGACGCAATACTCGTTGTACCGTTGGCAAAATCATTCGCCAAACTCTCTACAACATCCACAGTATTCGAAATCATTGTTGTAGCATCGACCACTTCTTTATTTGCTGTTTCAGTAAATTCAGCGGCTTCATTCGCATTAGAGGCCACCTCTGTCGCCGTCACACTCATTTCGTTAACTGCTGTCGCGACCATATTGGTTTCGTCTTGCTGAGTACTCACTAATTCCGAACTTTTATCAACGATATACTTCAATTCAACCACTGCCTCAGCCAAAGCATCGTTAGTGGATGCCGAATCAATCACCATATTTTGAATACGTTCGACAAACTTATTAAAATAGCGTGATAAGGTACCAATTTCTCCTGCAGCAGTTTCCGGTAGACGCTTAGTTAAGTCACCATCCCCCATCGAAATTTCACGTAACGCTGCTACAACAATATCTATGGGTCGTGATACCAGTATCTTCATCAACAGCACAATAATACTGACCAGTAGAACAATAGATAATATAGTTTTACCCAAAGCAATTAAAATAAGCTGCGATAATTCAGCTTCAATATGATCCGTATTGGTCACAAAAAACAAATGCCCCACTTCACGAATCTTAGAACCGTCTTTATAACGCAACGCGTATTTTTTTAACGTGGGATCTTCGAGATCGATATCGCTGATTTGCTCTGGCTTTCCATCTTGGCCCAGCGTAAAGGCATCAAACAACTGCCCCTCAGCATTAATCACACCGACAATGCTGATACCCGGAACGCCTAGATTACTCTGTAAAGCACTAGTGATGGTTTCAGACTCATAGTTCCATAAGGCCGTAGACACCGTACCGGATAAGCTATTCACTACTAGCGTTACCCGCCCCTCCTGATCCTTATACAAACGTGATGACATGTCTTGATAATCGTAAGTACCATAAATAGAGAATAATAAGGCTACGATAATAAACACACCGATGCTAAATTTTGCCGCTAAACCGTGAAACATGATTTCTTTTCCTCAACGAGTTAAAATCCACTCTGTGTCTTCTAATGGTAGAAGATAATTTTTTATTGTCGAAGAAATAACAGCTTTATTTTACAAACATCCGCTTCCAATAGCTTCCTTAGACCTAACTGATCTATTAACTAGTAATGAGATTACTTAATTTCATCATAAAAGCCAAAATCACAAACGACAGACACACCATAACCTGACATCATCTTTAAGCGATACTCAATCTATGACACAAGCTTCTCACGACCAGCTCCACCGATTTATTTTTGATGATAGCGATATCCGAGGCGAAATCGTTACCTTAGCGCAATCCCTCAGCGACGCTTTTGCGCACCAAGACTACCCTGCACCGATTAAACAACTGCTGGGGGAGTTTTTGACCGCTACATCACTCTTATCTAGAACACTAAAATTTGATGGTTCACTGACCTTACAGGCTAGAGGTGATGGTGACTTGCCACTCATTATGGCGGAGATTAACCATCAGAAAAAAGTCCGCTGCGTTGCTCAAGTAAATACCACAGAAGGCTTAGCAAACCGCTCTCTCACCTCACTGCTGGGAAAAGGGGTTTTATCTATCATTATCGACCCTGATAAGGGCGAGCGCTATCAAGGCATTGTTGCCCTCGAAGGAGAAAACCTATCGCAGTGCCTAGAAACATACTTTCTACAATCCGAACAGCTGCCCACAAAGATATGGCTCTCGTCGACCAGTGATAATGAGAATGCAGGTGTAAATGTAAATAAAGACATAGGGGGAAATATTCAAACTATCGCATCAGGATTGCTGCTACAAAAGCTCCCACAACAGCTCGCTAGCGTAGAAGAAAATGAAGAAACTTGGGAAACACAAGGGCATTTAGCCAGTACCGTGTCCAATGAAGAGCTACTAACACTAGATCACAAAACACTATTAACACGACTATTTCACGAACGCGGCGTTAGAGTCTTTGATGCTGAACCCATCGCCTTTAGCTGCAGTTGCTCAAAAGAACGAACCAACCAAACTCTGATACAGCTAGGACAACCCACACTTCAAGAAATCATCGAAGAAGAAGGGGAAGTATTGGTCGATTGCCACTTTTGTGGTTTTCAATACCTCTATAACGATAGTGATATCAAAGAATTATTTACACCGGAAACCCAGCATTGACGGCACTCGAAGGTCTACGCGCATAAAAAACATCTATATGATCAAAAAATAAGCACTTTAGGGCTTCGTTTCTTTTGTTGATTCTGAGATAATGCGCGGCCATTTTATATATTGAGCCGTCGGCAATCTTGTACATTACCGACAATAACTGAACAAATGGCTGCTTTACACAAACGAGCGGCCATACACACAGGATCAAAAGAATGACTGAGGTTGATACCCCTGTTCAAGTTTTTACCAACCTAAACGCCGATCAACTCATTGCAGAAGCAATTGAACGTGGCGAAGGTAAACTGACACATACTGGCGCATTAGCCACGGAGACTGGCGCACGCACAGGCCGCTCACCCGCTGACCGTTTCATTGTCGAAGAGCCTTCTACCGCAGAAGCCATCGACTGGGAAACCGTAAACCGCCCCTTCCCAGCCGATAAATTCGACGCTTTATGGGATCGAGTAGAAAACCATGTGGCTGAAGTAGACAGCTTTGTCTCTAACTTCCATGTAGGCGAAGACCCAGATCATTATCTTCCTGTTCGTGTGACGACAGAAACCGCTTGGCATAGCTTGTTTGCCTATAATATGTTTATTCGCACCAACAGCTACAACCCGAAATCGAAAGAAGAATGGACTATTCTTCACGCAGCAAACTTCGTATGTGAACCAGGGCGTGATGGCACCAACTCTGAAGGTATCGTTTGCATTAACTTTGCGCAACGCAAGATTCTTATTGCCGGCATGCGTTATGCGGGCGAAATGAAGAAGTCTATGTTCTCAGTACAGAACTTCTTATTGCCAGAAAAAGACGTCATGCCAATGCATTGCTCGGCTAACGTCGGTAAAGATGGCGACACCTGCTTATTCTTTGGTTTATCTGGTACAGGTAAAACCACACTATCTGCTGATCCAGAGCGCTACTTAATTGGTGATGATGAGCATGGTTGGGCGAAAGGCGCCGTGTTTAATATCGAAGGCGGTTGCTACGCAAAAACCATCGATCTTAGTCAGAAAAACGAGCCTGTTATCTGGGATGCTATTCGTACCGGCGCTATCGTGGAGAACGTTGTTCATAACGACGCTGGCGTACCGGATTACCACGATACTAGCCTTACCGAAAATGGTCGTTGCTCGTATCCTTTAGAGCACGTAGAAATGCGTCAACTAGAGAATCGTGCCGGCGAACCTAAGAACGTTATCTTCTTAACGTGTGATGTTACCGGTGTTATCCCACCAGTCTCTATCTTAAGTAAAGAAGCAGCGGCATATCATTTCTTGTCTGGCTACACTGCTCGTGTAGGCTCTACCGAGTTGGGCGCAGAAGCGGGTATTCACCCTGCTTTCTCTACCTGTTTTGGCGCACCGTTTATGCCACGTCCAGCACGTGAATACGGCGACCTATTAATGAAACGTGTAGAAGAGTTCGGTGCTAAAGTATTCCAAGTAAATACTGGCTGGACTGGCGGTTCTGGTGGTGCGAACGGTAAAGGTTCGCGCTTCCCAATTCCAGTCACTCGCGCAGTCGTTGCTGCCATTCAAAATGGCGCGCTAGACAACGCTGAAACTGAGCACTTAGATATTCTTAACCTAGATATCCCTAAAGCTATCCCGGGTGTTGACGCACAATACGTTAATCCTTTAGTTGCTTGGGAAGATCGCGCAGAATACGATGCGCAAGCATCTAAGCTAGCCGGTTTATTTGCGGAAAACATTAAGAAGTTTAACGTAAGCGAAGACGTTTCAGCCGCTGGCCCACAAGGCTAAGTGCTAAAATGATTGATTAACGTCATTGAAAAGGTCGCATTTGCGGCCTTTTTTATTGCCTATTGTTTTATAAAGTTTAGTAAACTTATTCCTTATTATTATCTGATATTAACTAGCGACTAATCCGCCGGGCGCTTATAAGGGCAGAACTATGAATATTCGACCCGCACAAACACTCGATATACCCATATTAGTCAATTTTTGGCAATCTATTGATAGCATCACACCATATCGGCCTTTTGGCGGTGATAGCGACGACAAGCCCGATCATGCAGAGAGAGTATTACAACATACGATCAGTTCAGAAAATGCGATTGTACTGGTTGCCTCCAGCCCAGAGTGCGAAATAATTGGTACTATTTCTGGGCATGTATTTGATAAACCGGGTGTCAATTTAGCCAAAGTAGGCGTCATTTATAGCTTATGGGTAGACGAGGAATATCGTTGCCAAGGCGTGGGGCAACAACTGTTAACCGATCTCGAAAGCGCCTTAGCGGAAAAATCGGCGAAAGCGTTTCAAGTGGGTTGGGATACCGGTAATACTACAGCGGAGTTGTGGTGGCAAAAAAGAGGCTATGCGCCCTATGAAACCATTGCTAGTAAGAATGTGATTTAATTGAGCAACATAAATTCAACAACATTCTTCTGCATACAAAATCAATACAGGAAATAAGAGATGAAACTCATCGTTATTAGCTTACTGTCAATTTTACTATCAATCACCCTTAGCGCCTGCACATGGGTAGAATTAAATTCGCAAGGAGAAGGCGTCGCCGTTAGACAGCCAATAGATTCCGTTAGCGGATGCCTGCGTGTTGGCACGGTAACAGCGAAGACACGAGCCAGCATTGTTGCTGGAACCAGCCGTGACGATAAAAAAATCGCTGAAGAATTATCTATACTCGCACGCAACGAAGCAGCAAAGTTGAATGCTAATACAATTATTGCCGAAGG
>AEVK01000113.1 GCA_000209515.2 gamma proteobacterium IMCC1989 | reverse complement strand
AATCGAACGATATCCGTTAGCACGCCGCCGGCGACACACTACAGTCCTATCTTAGCGGCGACAGGCCCTAATGGTAACTTTATTGCCGCAGTGACCAACAGCCTGGCATACGATGCTAATGGCAACGTGGTTAAAACCACGGATCCGCGTGGTTATCATATCCATCATTACTTCGATGATGTAGGTAATGAAATTGTCACCGTTGATCAGTTGGGTTATGTCATTCAACGAGACTACAATAATCAAGGTCAAGTCGTGCGTGAAGTACAGCACGCCACTGCACTAGGTGATACTACCTTCGATACTTTATCGGTAGATGATAATCCATACTTGTTGGTGTCAGCTGCAGTACAAGCGGGTACCGCGCAACAAGCCCTCAACGAAAACCGTATCACCGAATATGATTACGATGCGCTAGGCAATGTGATGACCGAGCGTAAAGTGGATATTCAATACCATAGTGTGAATAGCACTAACGGTGCTTTACAGGAACACACAGGGGATGTAGAGACCCATTATGTGTATGACAGAAATGGCAATGCGGTCGCCGTTACCAAAGCGGTCGATGGCACCACACGATTTACCTATGACGCATTAGATCGGCAAGTCAGTGTGCAAATCCTTGAGCAACAGCTTAATGGACAAGGCTTATCAGCCTATGGCGCTCAAGATTACCAGCAAGCCTTTGATGAGAGCGGCACACCCGTTTCTTCAGGTGGTACGACTGAGGATGGTGTGCTTATTCCATCAAGTGGTACAACCGAAGATGGTGTAGTTATTCCACCGAGTGGTACAACTGAAGATGGTGTGATTATTCCGTCGAACGGTACCTCAGAAGACGGCACAACGATTATCTCAAGTACGACGACAGGTGACGTCACAACCGTTACTTTTAATGGGATAACAGAAGATGGTTCTGTCGCTTCATCGCCCACAACCGTTTCTTACACCGAACAAAGCTTCGCCACCTTGCGCTACGATGCCTATGGCAACCTCGCGTATCAAAATCAACATGCAGGCACCACCGCAGAAGATCGCACCA
>AEVK01000114.1 GCA_000209515.2 gamma proteobacterium IMCC1989 | reverse complement strand
TGCTAGGGTGTGGCTGGTTAGGCGCTTACGCAACAACCTCTCCTACACCTTTAATGGTGAGTAATAACTGCCTGTTTTTACAAAGTGTAGGGTGCTGATTAATATGATCGTCAATATCGTGCTGAGAGCGCTAACCTCACGGGCTAATACTGCAATCATATCTCTGAGCGACTTCAATACACGTTCAGAGCTATCGCTAATCTCACTCGCCTCCAAGCGATTTCTTTCCCGCTGATAGTCTTTCTCTAAAGCACTAAGACGCCTCATCATCGCCTTTAACGTAAGCGCCTAACCAGCCACACCCTAGCA
>AEVK01000115.1 GCA_000209515.2 gamma proteobacterium IMCC1989 | reverse complement strand
TTAATACGTCACAACGGCCGCTTTCGAAACCAGAACGCGTTTGATCTGACGAATCAAATGTTACTGCTTTATAGCTCATGCCATTAGTACGGAAATAATCAGCTAGGTTTAACTCAGTAGTTGTACCCGCTTGAATACAAACCGCAGCACCGTCAAGTTCTAGAGCACTGTTAACACCCAACTTTTTAGATACCATAAAACCTTGACCGTCATAATAGTTTACGCCAGCAAAGTTTAGACCTAGAGAGGTATCACGAGTGTGAGTCCAAGTAGTGTTACGAGATAAAATGTCAATTTCACCAGACTGAAGCGCAGTAAAACGCTCTTTAGCAGTCAAAGGCTTGTATTGAACTTTAGATGCATCACCAAGAACAGCAGCTGCAACCGCGCGACATACGTCAACGTCTAGTCCAGACCATCCGCCTTTCTCATCTTTCTGAGAAAAACCTGCAAGACCTGTACTAACACCGCAAGATAAAGCGCCACGTGCTTTCACATCATCAAGTGTACCTGCTTGAGCGCCTAAAGCGACAAGGGCTAAACCACCAGCAACGATTGTTGAAAGTTTCTTCATTAGATTTCTCCTGATTATTAAAGTTATTATAGTAAAGTTAAACAAAAATTTTTAAATAAGACGCATGCGCTTATTCATATAATGTTGTCAGACGAATACGATGTTCGACTGGAAGCAGAGATCAAAGATATACTTCTTAGTACTTTATTGTTACCACCTTATTTAGGTGCTTACTGAAAAAATATCAGCTTCTGTATAGAAGAAGATGTTTGTTTATTATTCAGTTAGCGCTCAAATGGTGCAGATCATTATATCTATTACGATACGTTAGTACATCTAAAAATGAAGCTTTTTTGCTTTTTTCTCTGTTTATTTTGCGCTTTCCTCTGTTTGTTTTGACGTTTTTTGTTGTTTTTTTGTCATTTTAGTAGGTTTTTAAAAGGTTTTTTGGTTTTTTTGTGTATTAAAGCGACAAGTTTTTTTAGATTAATTTTTCGTAAGCGTCTCTATCTAACATCGATTCGATATCGGATAAGTCGCTTATTTGTAATTTAAACAACCATCCGTCAGACTCTGGTGTGTTGCTGACGATCTCTGCATCATCGATGAGTGCTGTATTAACTTCTACTATGCGTCCATTACACGGCGCTAATACTTCGCCAGCCGCTTTTACCGATTCAATGACCACAACTTCGTCACCAGTGCTTACTTCATCATCGACATCGGGTAGTTCCACATATACCAAGTCACCTAACTGTGTTGTGGCGTGTTCGGTAATACCCACGGTGGCAATATTGCCATCTATTTCTAACCATTCATGATCTTCTGTATATTTTCTCATTCTATTTACCTTTATAGAGTTAACATTCAACGATATTGACGGGTACTTCTAATACATTAATGGCAAGTCCACCTCTAGAGGTTTCCTTGTATTTGTCTCGCATGTCTCTGCCTGTATCTCGCATGGTTTTGATGACTTTATCTAAAGACACAAAGTGCGAGCCATTACCAAGCAATGCCATACGGCAAGCACTGATGGCTTTTATGGATGCCATCGCGTTACGTTCGATGCAGGGAACTTGCACTAATCCACCGATAGGGTCGCAAGTGAGCCCAAGATTATGTTCCATACCAATTTCTGCTGCATTTTCGACTTGCTCTGGTGTGCCACCCATGACTTCGCAAAGCGCACCAGCAGCCATCGAGCAAGCGGAACCTACTTCGCCCTGACAACCTACTTCAGCACCGCTAATAGAAGCATTCTTTTTATAGAGTGTTCCTATGGCGGCAGCGGTGAGTAAAAATTTGCTTAGTCCTTCGTTGTTAGCGTGAGGCACAAAATTTTTGTAGTAGTGCATTACGGCAGGAATGATGCCAGCTGCTCCATTGGTCGGTGCAGTGACAATGCGACCGCCTGCCGCATTTTCTTCGTTGACGGCTAGCGCGTACAAAGTCACCCAATCGGTGACAGTTAATGGGTCATTCAAGCCTTTTTCTGGGTTGCCACTTAATTGCTGATAAAGTTGTGGTGCCCGGCGGGGGACATTTAAGCCTCCTGGTAATATACCGGTAGCATTGCAACCATTTTTAACCGACTGCGCCATCACATCCCAAATACTTATCAATTGCGATTTCACAATATCGACGTCAGTGTTAACCGATTCGTTGTGTAGCATTAATTCGGATATGGATAACCGGTGTGTTTTACAAAGTTCGAGCAGCTCTTTAGCGCTAGCAAAATCGTAAAATTCATCGTTTTTGTGCGTGTCTACTAAGGGAGTTTCTGCGGTAATAGCTTCATCGTCATGAACAAAGCCACCGCCGACAGAGTAGTACCTCTTTTCCAAAAGAGTATTTCCTTGATTGTCGAAAGCAATAAATTGCATTCCATTGGAGTGAAGAGGTAAGCTATTTTTGCGATTGAGTATAAGGTCTGCTTCGTAGTCGAAATCAATACTATGCTTTTTATTGAGCGATAATTTCTGCTCTTCTTTTATGACAGCAACTCGGTTACTAATAGCGCTGACGTCAATTGTTTCAGGAAATTCGCCTTCTAAGCCCATTAATACCGCCTTAGGTGTGCCGTGCCCCTTTCCAGTAGCGCCTAATGAGCCGAACATTTCAGCTTTTACTCGACGAACACTATCTAATAATTGTTCATCTTCGAGTGATGCTAAAAACATTGCCGCAGCTCGCATAGGGCCAACCGTATGTGAGCTTGAAGGGCCGATACCGACAGAAAACAAATCAAATGTGCTAATAAACATAATAATGTCTCGTGTGTTTATACTTGATAAACAGGGAAGTTTTCACATAGTGCAACGACTTTCTTTTGCACTTCTATAATCACATCTGCATCGCTTGGGTTGGCAAGTACTTCACACATCCAAAGAGTAAGCTGTTTAGCTTCCGTTTCTTTCATACCACGAGTCGTGATAGCGGCTGTGCCAATGCGAATACCGCTGGTGACAAAGGGCGATTGTGGATCATTGGGTACGGTATTTTTGTTCACGGTGATGTTGGCAGAACCCAATGCAAGATCGGCTTCTTT
>AEVK01000116.1 GCA_000209515.2 gamma proteobacterium IMCC1989 | reverse complement strand
AATAATACCAATATTAGGTGCTTGCCCATCTAGGTATGTGGATTTTTCGTTACCCACAGCGGTTGCGCAAGCATGAGCAATATTGCCACAGCTCAGGTTGGAGCGGGTAACGCCTTTCGCGACTGCTGCTTCCATGTTGGCAATATAAGCATCACGAGAATGCTTACTACGCTCGATGATTTTTTGTGTCACTTTGTTAACGGTGCTGTTAACGGTACTGTTAATAATACTCATACAAGAACACTCATATAAAAACACTCATAAATTACTCGTTGTCAATATATTACACTGAATACATATAATAACGGCAACGCTTGATGACCTAACTAGCAACACATTATGCTGCGTAAAAAGGATGCGTATTCGCCGCTGCAAGAACATAGCTAACCGGCAATAAAGGTATCGCTTTACTGGCTGCCCGCTCTAGCACTTTCTTTTTTTCTGCGCCTCTTATCAACAAATAATGTCGATTAGACGTCAATAAAGCGGATAGATTTAAACTCACTCTGGGCTCTTTATTGGGTACATTCGACACGATAAGTGCCGGCGCTTGATCAAGATTTATCGCATGTTCAAGACTTTCCATATCTGGGAATATAGATGCCGTGTGACCATCAGTTCCCATGCCCAGCACACAAATATCTAAAGGGAAAACGTGACTATACTGCCGATTAAACGCTTCCACGCCTTCCTCTATTGAAAGGTTGGGCGAATAAAAAGAAACAATATTCACTTTTTTTGCGGCTTGCCTTTGTAAGTTTTTTCGCAACATCGCTTCGTTAGATTGAGGGTGGTCTAATGGCACCCATCGCTCATCATTGAGTAATACCGTGACTCTAGACCATTCAATAGGTACTTCGCTCAACACTTGAAAAAATTCTGCTGGTGTTGAACCTCCCGGTACACATAACACCACTCGCTCTTGCTTATCTAATAACTGTCGAATACTAGACTCTACCGCTTTAGCCAAGCCAAGTGATTGCTGTGAATAGCTGTCGAAGTTATTCCACGTTATTGAATTTTTCGCCATGCTCGATCACTCTTTTTCATTAACGCATTAGCGCTTTCGGGGCCTTCACTACCGGCAGTATAAGTATCTACGGGGCGATCAGACTGTTTCCAATACTCTATAATAGGGTCAATCCACTGCCATGCAGCTTCCACTTCATCACCGCGCATAAATAATGTTTGATCACCACGAACCACATCCATTAATAAACGTTGGTAAGCATCTTGTGACTGTATGGATGTCGATGGTGCCGTTTCTAAGGTCGTTTCTTTCAGGCGCATGCCACCATGTCCAGGTTCTTTTGTAGTGATTTCGATATCAATACTTTCATCAGGCTGCAAACGAATTACCAAGGCATTGGGTTGTACTTCTTGTGAGGTTTTGCCAAAAATAAAATGCGGCATTTTTCTAAATATAAACACAATTTCCATGGCCTGTTCAGACAAACGCTTACCGGTTCTCAGATAAAAAGGCGTTCCCGCCCAGCGCCAATTATCTATGTAAAACTGTAATGCCACATAGGTTTCGGTTTGGCTGGACTTTTTATCTACGTCTTGCAAGTACCCTGAATATTCAGCGCTCTCCGCATACTGCCCACGTACTGCATTTGCATTCATATGTTCGCTTGTTAACGGCTTAAGGCTTTGTAATACTTTTAGCTTTTCATCCCGCACGCTATCCGCATCAAAAGTGGCTGGCGGTTCCATGGTGCTTAAGCAAATCACTTGTAAAATATGATTTTGCACCATATCTCGCAAGGCACCTGCGGTATCGTAATAACCGCCACGCCCTTGCACACCGATTTTTTCAGCGGCAGTAATTTGTACATGATCAATATAATGAGAATTCCATAAAGGTTCGAACATAATATTGGCAAACCGCAAGGCCATTAAATTTTGAACAGTTTCCTTTCCTAAATAATGATCAATTCGGTAAATGCGGTTTTCGTCATATACACTACGCAATAAATTATTTAAGTGCACAGAAGAAGGCAGATCAAAACCTAATGGTTTTTCAATCACAAGACGTGATGTAGTGTGTAACTGATTCGCTTTTAAACCAGAAACAATCGGGTCGATTAATGAGGGATCTACCGATAAATAAAATACCGTCACACGATCATCATTTTTTAACGCCATAAAGGTTTTTAATGCTGACCAATCATCATCATTAAAAACATCTATCACTTGATAATGCAGCAAACACAAAAATCTTTTTAGAACACTTTCATCAATACTGATGGATGACGCACTATCTTTAATGGCGTCTTCGGCCATTAAACGAAATTCTGGCTTATCTATATTCGTTCTAGCGCAAGCAATAATACGAGAATCATCAGGAATTTGACCATCGGCAAAGCGATAGTACAAGGCGGGCAATAATTTTTTACGCGACAAGTCGCCGGTAGCGCCAAACACGACATAATCGAATACATCAACAGGTATAACCGTATGACTCACTTCACATACTCACTTTACACTACATGTATCTGCTAATAAAAAAGCAATACACACGTTACGTTTGTTGTTAAACGAATTGAATCACTGCCCTTAGGACAGTGACTCAAGAGAAGAGCTGGCGATAATGGTAGGGGGCCACATTTGCCAGCTATTATTACTCTTAGGTATCCTGCACTAAAAAATCTAGGTTACCTTAAGAATAGACCTTAAAAGGTATAATTAAAACGTGTACGGAACATAGTCGCACTATCGTCAGCCACGTTATCGGCTGCAGAATGCGACGCAGCTAAAGTCACTGAAGCATCTTCGATACCAAATAATGGAATAGTGTACGCAGCATAAACTGTTCGTAGATCTGGATTAGGGCCGCCAGCGGCTAAGTCTTCTTTAGATAAGATAATGCCAGCACCAAAATTACCCGAAGTAAAGTTAGCAGTGAAAGAGGTCACACCCTCTACAGTTGCACCGGTAGATTTATCGTCTAAGTTAGCTATGGCGACATTTACATCTGCATTTTCAAGGCCAAATGCCATTGCAATGGCTACACCGGTTTGATCTACGTCACCAGTAGCCGCTAAATCATATTGTACGCTTTCCATACCCGCGGTAAGGCTAAACGTATCTGAGCCAAATGTGACGGATGGACGAATACCGGCAAATGACGTTTGGCTATCGCCATCACCAGACACATCGCCGTCGCCGAATAAGGTATCAAGCTCGAAAGAGACTGAATCACTGGCTTTTGCATGCAGCACTATTTGGCCGCCATCGGTGCCGACAAAGCCTCGCACCTTGTTGGCTTCATAAACGGTAACGCCAGCATTACTAATGGCAGTATCTTTACCTAATGGAAATAGGTTAATAGCTTCAAAACGCCCAATCTGTAGATCCCAAGAACTGTCACCGAACTGGATGTAAGTATCACGAACCACCACATCATTATCACCATCGCTGGTAAGACGTATCCCGCCTTTTACCATTACAAAGTGATCACCTTTTTCACGCCTTGAACTTACATTTAATTCTACGAAACCATCTTGATCAAAAACAGTATCTGTCGCATCAGTAGTAGATGCATCAAAATCTAATTCTAAGCCACCACTAAATTCCGGCGACGCCGCCATTACTGGCGCAGATAAAACGGCACTCACTGCAAGCGCCAAAGGGATTTTATTATATAAATTGATAGATGAAAAAGAAAATTTCATACTTTTCTCCTCAGGATTAACCTGTATTATTTTATTAGAGTTATTATATTTCTTGGCAAAGAATTTTTATCAAACAAGCCAAGTCAGACAACAATAGTAAAGGAGAAATAAAACCAAAGAAGTACAAAAAAACCAATTTATGGTACTTAAACAACAACTTCAAGAAAAAATAAATTAAGCACAAAAAAAATAAAAAAGGCTATAAAAGAACTGCCTTTATAGCCAAAAAATAATCTTAAAAAAATATTAAAATCACTTCACATCTACAAAAACCTATCACTAATATTATTTATTTCATCGACCAAAGAAAAAACAAATTCCGGATGCTTTATTGGCAAATCGCCCCACAATATCGAACTCTCAGAAAACTTAACCGCACACCCTAGCTCTAACAATGGTTGAATAAACTCCCACTTTGGCTCCCCATAAAAAAAAGGAATTTTCTGTTTATCCACATGCTGCATAAACACATACCAACTTGCCACACCTCTAATAACATTATGAGGAACAATACCTTTGGCATAAGTATTTTTTAATGTGATCAATATAAATATTGAAAACTTGCTCACACCATCGGCACAAATTCTAGCAATAGAGTCAGCAATATTTTTATTTAAAAATCGCTGTTTAACCACTTCACTATATTTCACAAGGTCAATTGGCGAGTTATCCATAGTAGGAATCACTTCTTTTAATTGATAACCAGACAGTAGTTCATATAGTTCAGGATCTCTAATTGCAGCATCAAACGTTTCGTAAGATTTTAAAGCAGCCAAATAAGCAACTACCGTATGTGCGCCATTAAGAATACGTATTTTTGCTTCTTCATATGGTTCTATGTCTTTTACAACCTCAACCCCCACAAGCTCTAATGGTGGCCTTTTACCTGCAAACTTGTCTTCGATAACCCATTGAACAAACGACTCGCTCATAACAGTAAGCTGATCATCCACATTGAATTTTTCTCGCACCTCAAGGGCATGGGACGGTTCCATTCTGGGAGTAATTCTATCGACCATACAGTTTGGAAAGGTCACATTTACAGCAACCCAAGCGAGTAATGCATCATCACTACATGCACGTAAAAACTGCTCGAAACCCGACTTTAATTTGTCACCATTGTGCCGCAAATTATCACAAGAAAGCACTGTTATAGGTGCTCCACCCAAATCTCTTCGCACAGTTAACGCCGCTCGAAGATAGGTATAGATACTGCTACCGCTACCGTGATGAACTCCTTCTTTAATGGGTGGGGAATTCAAATCCAATGCCCCATCATCAAACAAGTAATAACCACTCTCACTAACCGTGAGGGTAATCATATGAACATATTCAGAACCTACTATATTTGCAGCAACAAGCTGATCTACAGACCAATCATAGGTCGTTAAAATAGAGCCTATTTCTCGAAAAGATGCAGCACCTTCAGAAGACACTGTTTTAAGCACGTAGCGGTGATCTTGTTCTACTAGCTGTTCGAGAATAGGCGATTCTTGTGAACGCAAATTAACCCCCACAATCCCCCAGTCTTGCTGCCCTTCAATGGACAACAACTCATCTATATAAGCTGCCTGATGCGAACGATGAAATGCTCCCACCCCCACATGAACAATACCTGTACGGCAGTGATCGCGGTTATAAGAAATTTCATGCAGCGTTGTTTCTGTCAAAGTCATTACGTGGGTACACACCTTATTAATACAATATGTTTACTGCTGAGATACGAGCTCAATCTCAGGACTTCCTCTACCTAAACTAGCTTGGGTTATTTTTCTATATTCACTAGGTGCCTTCCCTTTCAAACGAAAAAACTGTCGATTAAAGTTAGTAATATTTTTAAATCCAACATCAAAACAAATGGATGAAATTCTTTTATCGGTTTCAATCAACATCGTGCAAGCACGCCCTATACGCACTCGATTAACAAATTCAACAAACTTATTGCGTGTTGCTTTCTGGAAATGGCGTGAAAAAGAACTTTCACTTAAATTAACTAAATCCGCCACTTCTTTCAGACTAAGATCATCCTGATAATGGTCAGTAATATATTTGACCACTTCATTTATTTTATTTTCAGCAGCCCCAGACATCGACAAGGACATTTTTACGGTAGAGAGTTTCTTTTTATTTTCCCAGCGACTCACTTTTGTTAGCAAACTTAAGAAATGTATTAACTTATCTGTTCCTTTGGCGTCACGAAATTTCGAAAACATGCTTTGAGCAAGGCCGCTATCAAAGTCGACAAACTCCACACCGGCATGGGATAAATCTAATGTGGTCATCAGTTCTTGCGCCTCAGGAAAAGCTTGTACTAACTTCTCTATCGAGTCGTGGTTAAATAAAATAACCATATCGCGTAAAGCCACTTCACCATACGTATCGTTATCGGTTATCCAATTGTGCGGTACATTAGGGCCAGTTAAAATTAACTGCCCCGGCTGATAGCGCCCAACATAGTCACCAATAAAAACTTTACCGGTCGTATTAACAATGAGATGCAACTCATAATGCTCATGTGAGTGCCATCGAATTAACTCTGAAGGACAGCCGTGCTCCACATAAAAAATACCGCCTTCACTCTGATCAATAATGGCCATTTCGCCGGATAAATTTTTATCTTTCATAGCCTACTAATACCTCTTTACCGCTCAGCGTGAGCTTGACTTTCTTATAAATTGATTGCCTTTCCCAATTACACATTGCCCACGATAAGGTTGTCGGTAACATCTGGAGACAAGCGAAGGCCATCGTCATCAAAACCGTGAACATTTTGAAAATCAATTGAGAACTGAATATCCGCCCCGGCTTCTATAGAGGCTAGACTGTCTGCTCTTGCGGTAATTTTATGCTCGCCTAAATAATCGATATAGACCAAAGTTTCTGCCCCTAAACGCTCAACTAATGAGACCTTTCCCGTTAGTCCAGCTTTAGTTAGTAATTGACTACTCAAGGTGACCGACTCTGGGCGAACGCCCAACCAAGTGGATGACGTCAGCTTACGTGGATCTGCACCGTCATATTCATTTGCAATGAGCTTTTTAATGTCGTCACTCATCGGAATAAAACTCATTTTTGGTGTGCCAATAAACTCAGCAACAAAACGACTCGCGGGGTTATAATAAACATTTAGTGGTGTACCCACTTGCTCTACGTTACCGGCGTTCAATATCACTACTTTATCAGCCAAGGTCATCGCTTCTACCTGATCATGGGTGACATAAATCATGGTGGATTTTAAACGTTTATGTAAGCCAGACAGTTCTTGTCGCATCTGTACACGCAGAGACGCATCAAGGTTAGACAATGGTTCATCAAACAAGAATACCGATGGCTGACGAACAATCGCTCGACCAATGGCCACACGTTGTCGCTGTCCACCCGATAAGGCTTTAGGTTTTCTATCCAGCAAACTTGTTAATTGCAATATTTCTGCTGCATCAGCCACTTTTTCAGCAATGATTTTTGGATCTACTTTGGCAATTTTTAACGCGAAAGACATATTTTCTGCAACGCTCATATGCGGATATAACGCATATGATTGAAACACCATAGCTAAATCACGCTCTGCTGCGGAGGTATCGGTAATATCTTGGTCATTTAGCAAAATAGACCCCGAAGTGACGACCTCTAACCCCGCAATTAACCGTAACAATGTCGATTTACCGCAGCCAGATGGCCCTACAAAAACGGTAAACTCACCTTTTTCAATCTGTAAATCAACACCACGAATGGCATGATAATTAGAAAAGTTTTTATGTAATTTTTTTATCTCTAAGGATGACATCTATAACTCCTTATTATTTAACAGCGCCAAAGGTTAACCCTTGCACTAATTGTTTTTGACAGAACCAGCCGAAGACGACAATAGGTGCGCAAGCTAGTGTTGATGCTGCAGATAGCTTGGCCCAGAACAAACCTTCAGGGCTAGAGTAAGAGGCAATTAATGCGGTTAATGTACCAGCATCAGCTGCAGTAAGGTTGATAGACCAAAACGCTTCATTCCAGCAAAGTACGATAGAAAGTAAGCCGGTAGAAGCGATACCACCCCACGACAATGGCATCACTATATAGCGCAATTCAGCAAAAGTACTTGCGCCATCCATACGGCATGCTTCGAGTATATCTTTAGGAATTTCTTTAAAATAAGTGAACAACATCCACATAATAATCGGCAGATTAATCATGGTAAAAATAATGATTAACGAAAAAACGTTATCTAATAATCCAGTACTTTGCGCCAGTAAATAAATCGGCATAAGTACCCCAACAGCGGGCAACATTTTTGTTGATAGCATCCACAGCAGAATATCTTTCGTTCTCTTGGATGGTGAAAATGCCATTGAATATGCAGCAGGCACCGCTATCAGCAATGCCAAAAAGGTAGCACCAAATGAGGTAATAACCGAGTTCATAGCATATTTGAAATAATCACTGCGTTCTTGTACGACCGAAAAATTTTCTAATGTAGGCTCCCACATAAAAAGCGGCGGCGTTGAAATCGCCTGCAATTCAGTTTTAAAGCTGGTCATCACCATCCACAAAATCGGGAAGAATATGACCAAAGCCACTATCCATGACAACAAGCCTAAAGACCATGTACTTACTTTTTTACGCTGGCTTAATGTTAAATTCATGACTGCACCATTAGGTTTTTACCCACCGCTCGAATTAAAAAGAACGCAACAATATTGGCGAGAATAATCGCAATAACGCCGCCTGCAGAGGCCACCCCCACATCAAATTGTAAAAGCGCTTGAGAAAATATGAGAAATGCTAGGTTTGTACTGTCGTAACCTGGGCCACCACCCGTGGTAACAAATATTTCCGCAAAGATAGATAAGTGAAAAATGGTTTGAATCATGATCACCACTGCAATAGGCCGCGCTAAATGAGGAAGTGTTAAGTATTTGAATATAGCCCAAGAGCTTGCACCATCTAATTGCGCTGCTTCTTGCTGCTCAGTATCTTGTGATTGCAATGAGGTAATAAAAATTAATAAGGCAAAGGGTGTCCACTGCCAGCTCACCATAATAATAATAGAGAGTAGCGGCATCTCAGATAACCAATCTATCGGCTCTGCACCAAAGGCAATCGCGATTACCGAAAAAATGCCGTAAACGGGGTTCATCAACATATTTTTCCAAATAAGCGCGTTGACGGTTGGCATAATAAAAAAGGGAGAAATCATCATCACCCGAACGATTCCACGACCAAAAAATGGGCGGTTAATCAATAGTGCTAATGCTAAACCCATGACAACGGTAATAATTAATATGGACCCTACCAAGATCAAGGTATTGATCAATGCGGGAAGAAAAGCCGAGTCAGTGATAAAAAAGGCATAGTTTGAAAAACCATCAAACTCCAGCGGTCCTGGGGATAATAGGTTATAACGCACCACCGAAAAATATAGCGTCATACCCAAGGGCACGATCATCCACAGAAATAATAAGATAATAGAAGGTGCTTGTAGCAACTTCGCAATACGGGAATTCATTGGTTATATCTTCCAATTATTTTTATTTTTATGGTCTACTACGACTGAATTTCAACACCATTACTGCCCACATAAATACCAGAGCAGTAATGTTTAGGAATTAAAACAACATAAAAACAATAATTACCTAAAAACGGGGCAGATAAAAAATCGCCTGCCCCCCACTTTCAACAAAAGCACTTATTTATAATATCTCGCCTTACGCATTTCACGATCAGCTGCTTTTTGTGCTTGTTCTAGTGCTTTTTCAACAGTCAACTTTCCTGCTAATGCCGCACTAATTTGTTGACCAACAGCGACACCAATCGCCTGAAACTCAGGAATTGCCGCAAACTGCACACCAGTATATGGTGTTGGCTCTAGCGTACTATTATCAGGATCGGCAGATAAAATCGCTTTTAGCTCTGCGTCTGCAAATACAGCGGCGTTCTGGAATTTAGGATTGTTGTAGGTACTTGTGCGCGTACCAGTAGGTACAGATCCCCAACCCTTAGCCTTGGCGACTAATTCGATATACTCTTTAGACGTTGCCCACTCAATAAACTTTTGTGCTTCTGCACTTTTTTGAGTTCCTGCTGGAACAGCCAAAGACCATGCCCACAACCAATTAGCGCCACGATTAGTCACCGCTACAGGGGATTGAGCGAAAGCTACTTGGTCTGCTACTTTACTTTGCTTAGGGTCGGTAACAAAAGACGCCGCAATAGTGGCATCAATCCACATACCGCATTTACCTTCGTTATATAAGGCTAAAATTTCATTAAAGCTATTTGAGCTAGAACCGGGAGGGCCATACTTAGTTAGCAGGTCGATATAAAAAGTCACCGCATGAGCCCATGCTGGCTGATCTAGCTGAGGCTTCCAATCTTCGTCAAACCAACGGGCACCAAAAGAGTTTGCCATCGTAGTTAAGAAGGCCATGTTATCTCCCCAACCCGGCTTACCACGTAAACAAATACCGTAAACACCGTCTTCAGGGCTGTTTATTGCTGCGGCAACATCACGAATATGGCCCCAGCTAGGGTTATCTTCTATGGTCATTCCTGCTGCTGCTACCAAGTCCTTGCGGTACATGATCATTGAGCTTTCGCCATAGAACGGCGCGGCATATAACTTATCGCCTACAGACAAGCCGCCACGCATTGCGGGCAATACATCGTCTATATCGTAAGCATCGCTAAACGTTAGTTCTTCCAACCATCCTTTTGCACCCCAGATAGGTGCTTCGTACATACCAATGGTCATCACATCAAACTGTCCACCTTTGGTTGCAATATCGGTAGTCACTCGTTGGCGCAAAGCAGATTCTTCTAGAGTCACCCATTTCAAGTTAATGTCTGGATTAGCGGCCTCAAAACTACTGCTGTGTTTTTGCATTTCGACCATATGACCGTTATTCACTGTAGCGATCGTAAGGTCTGTTGCTTGAACAGCACCAACCACACCTAAACTCATCGCCAGTGCAACAACAGAGGATTTCATTTTTTTCATCAGATACTCTCCTGGGCTTTACGCCTTATTTTTATTGTGAACTACCGTATTACTTACGAGAAAGCCTTTAATGTAAAAGGCAAAGTAATGCGGGTGATGAACAATACCTTTGTATCGGCCTGTAGACACAGTACTCATCCCCCAATAACCAGTACTTTTTTGCATTATACTCGAAATATTCCCCTTTTTTGTGCAGAATAGTATGCACGCGCACAAAAATGCACCAAACAACCGCATACATACGAACCTGAAGAAAAGGAAAGAAAATGATCTTAGTCGCCGGTGAAGCATTGATTGATATTGTTAATAACAACGCAAATACAGCAGAATTTACTGCCATAACGGGTGGATCGGCTTATAACGTTGCATGTGCATTAGGCATACTAGGAAAACAGCCCACCTTTGCCTGCCCCATCTCTACTGATAGCTTTGGTGATTTATTGCTAAAAGGGTTACAAAAGCATGGTGTTAGTGTGGGATTAACTCCACGGGTTAGCGCACCGACCCCTTTAGCCATAGTCAATTTTACCGCAGACAATCAACCCAGCTATAGCTTTTATCGACAAGGCACCGCTGATAGAGCGATTGACCAATTTGCACTAGAAGATGCCGTACCTAACAATACGAAAATGTTACACATTACCGGCTTCTGTCTAAACGATGCCGATGACTACACACACTGGATGAAGCTAGTTCACGCAGTAAAAGACAATAACGGAATTATTTCCGTTGACCCTAATGTGAGAGCAGGATTAATCACGGATGAGGATGATTATAGAAAACGGATACAATCGCTTATGGCACTCGCCCATGTGGTAAAAGTCAGCGACGAGGATTTGGCATACCTATACCCCAACATGACACTGGAAAATGCCAAGCAAGTGCTAGCAAGCACCACACAGCTGGCCATTATCACTTTAGGATCACAGGGCTCAGAAGCATTTTGGAATGGTCAGCGTATTAGCGTGAGCAGCTTTCGCTTATCTGAATTAGTGGATACCGTTGGTGCAGGTGATTGTTTTTCGGCTGCATATCTCTACGGCCTACACAACTTAGGAATGAAAAGCCCGAAAGAGATAGCCGACATTGTTCCAGATCAACTGTCCTCGCTACTCTCATTTGCCTCTGCTGCGGCAGCGATTAACTGCGGTAGAAAAGGGTGCCAACCTCCTAGTATTAACGAAATAAGATTATTATTAAAAGAGTAGCCGAATGAAACCGATAGTAATTATTGACACGGGCATATAAAAACAACGGGCTATGCTAGCTAAATTTTTTAGCTGAACTATTATTCAACTTCAAATGAACTTTAAAAAAAAATGGCAGTCCTAAAAAGCACACATTAACAATACACGGTTAACACTGTCATTTTATATTTTCACTTTGGAGAAAACGATGAAAAAAACAACCACTTCACTATTAATTACCAGCGCTATTGCTAGCGGTCTATTCATGGCAACAGCACAAGATGCTGTAGCTGGCCCTAAGTTTAAAGCTGAAAAATGCTATGGTGTATCTAAAGCAGGAAAGAATGATTGTGCTGCAGGACCAGGCACTAGCTGTGCTGGCACATCAACAAAAGATGGCCAAGGTAACGCGTGGATGTTTGTGCCTAAAGGTAGCTGTGATCGTTTAGTCGGCGGTTCTACTGAGCCAACAGACGTTAACATCCCTAGCTAATATTTACCCTAGCGTTAATGTATTCGCTTTTCTAAAAGGCCAGTGTAAACTGGCCTTTTTTCATTCTATAAAATTATTTTATTCTCATGACAAAAACGATATTACATGGCGCAGGCATCGGCTTAAAAGCACAGCATTACGATGAGATTTTACGTACCAAACCCGCTATCGATTGGCTAGAAGTACACCCAGAAAACTATATGGGTGCTGGCGGTTTACCACATAAATATTTGCGTGAGATTGCCGAAATCTACCCCTTATCCATGCACGGTGTTGGTTTATCATTAGGCAGCGTAAATGGCGTAAGTGACGAACATTTAGCCGCATTAACTCATGTGGTTAACTGTTATCAGCCTGCACAAGTCTCTGAGCATTTATCGTGGAGCCATTGGAACCAGCACTTTCTCAATGATTTATTACCCCTGCCTTATAACCAAGAATCTTTGGCGGTTGTCGCTAATAACATTCATAAAGTACAAGATGCACTGAAGCAAAAAATTTACATTGAAAACCCATCAAGCTATCTTGGGTTTCATCAAAGTGATCTCAGCGAAACCGATTTTTTACGCGAACTAGTCAAACAAACCGACTGTGGCTTGTTATTAGACATTAACAATGTGTATGTTTCGGTCAATAATCAGCATGGCACTCAATATCAGTCTGCAGAAGACTACATTAATGACTACCCTCTTGCGGCGGTAGGCGAGATACATTTAGCGGGACATGCGCAAGAAACAATCGAAAATGAAATAGTCTTAATAGACGATCATGGATCGCCAGTGATCAACGAAGTATGGGATCTATATAGCTATACCATGGAAAAAATAGCAACCCAAACAGATACCCTGCCCCCTGTATTAATTGAATGGGATACCGATATTCCTGAACTCGGTCAACTGGTGAGTGAAGCAGAAAAAGCGCGTCGATTACAAATGCCCGTCACAAAAAATGTCAGCCCCGATAATCTGGGCGGTGCTCAATGAATCAACAAAACGATCCCGAAAAAAATATAGAATTAACCCACTGGCAACAGAATTTTTATGAAGGCTTACTCGGTGAACTATCACCTGATCTTCAAAAATCATTTCAAACCACATCAAAGAAATCTAGCCAACAGCGTTTTGCGATATATCAAAATAATGTATTTTATTCATTGACCACTGCACTCGGCGATTTGTATCCCGTGGTTAAGAAGCTCGTGGGTGACGATTTTTTTACCGGCACTGCAGGTGTTTATTTTCGTCAACATCCACCGCGACAAGCCGCTATGGTATTTTTAGGTGAAAACTTTGCTGATTTTTTGTGCAATTTTGAACACACTAAAACAATGGTGTATCTACCCGATGTTGCCGCGCTAGAATTAGCAAGGCATCGGGCATATCATGCTGCAGATAAAGCGCCATTAACCGCAGAAGCGATGGCATTGGTTGCGCCAGAATTACTCGCACAATCGCTTATTGAGCTGCACCCTTCGCTGCAATGTATTCAATCGCCAGAGCCTATTTTTAGCATCTGGCAAAATAACCAAGAAGAAGCGAGCGACTCACAAAAAGCAGCTAATCAACAAGAATCTGTGCAACTGGGTGAACCACAACAGGTTTTCATAGTCAGACCTGTATACAGTGTCGATATGTATCAAGTACCGGATGATATTTATGCATTCATACAGTATTTACAACGAGGCTGCACATTAGCAAAAGCGATTGAAAACACATTAGAGAAACATGCTGATTTTAATGTGGGCAACAGCATACAATTTGCGTTACAAGCACAACTATTTAGCGATATTATTTCACCATAAACCATTAACTACAAAATAAGAGAAAGGCCTCAACAATGAAAAACTATTTATGCAAAGTATTAGGCCCGATTGATAGCCTATTATCTATGATCCCTGAGTGGGTTGTGAACCTAGCCATGCGCTTGGTGATTTTTAAAGTGTTTTGGTTTTCAGTACAAACCAAGATCACAGGGCTAACGATTGGAGGACAACACTTTGCATTCTGGAATGTAACGGATAGTACTTTTTTGCTATTTGATTTCGAATACGGTATCCCACTGATCCCAAGTGAACTTGCCGCTTATTTAGGCACATTTGGGGAGTTTTTCTTAGCATTAATGATTCTATTCGGCTTTATGACACGCTTTGCCGCGCTGGGGTTAATGGTAATGACAATGACGATTCAATTCTTTGTCTACCCCGATGCATGGTGGAGTGTTCACGTATACTGGGCGCTTATCTTGCTATATTTAATGCGTAATGGTGGCGGCTTACTCTCTGTAGATCGTTTATTACTCAAACGTTAATATCACCTATCTTTGTTGTTAAAAGCCGCTAATCGCGGCTTTTTTTTGGAATGCACTTCTACAACACATCTACTTTTTAAGTAATGACGTATTAATTTTTTGATGCTGAACTTCATACACAAAGCATACTTTTTCAATTTCACCACAGGATATTACTAATGAGTTTTGAATTACCTGCGCTACCTTATGATAAATCCGCTCTAGAGCCTCATATATCTGCAGAGACTTTAGATTACCATTATGGCAAACACCATCAAGCTTACGTGACTAAGCTTAATGATGCCATCGACGGTACCGCCCTTGCGGATCAATCGCTGGAAGAGATTATCAAAACATCAGAAGGTGGTGTCTTTAACAATGCAGCGCAGATATGGAATCATACTTTTTTTGGCATAGCCTAAGCCCAAATGGTGGCGGTGAAGCAAACGGGAAAGTGGCAGCCGCTATTGATGCGCAATGGGGAAATTATGAAGCGTTTGTCAGTGATTTTTCAGCAAAGGCAGCCAGTAACTTCGGCTCTGGCTGGACATGGCTAGTAAAAACACCTGAAGGAAAACTGGACATTGTAAATACCGATGATGCGGGATGCCCTCTTACTGGCGACAACACACCACTACTCACCTGTGATGTATGGGAACATGCCTATTATATTGATTATCGCAATGCGCGACCTAAATATGTAGAAGCATTTTTTAAGTTGGTTAACTGGGAGTTCGCTGAAAAGAACTTTTCGGCAGCTTAATGATTTATACGATGCTGAGTTAGGCTCAGCATCGTATAAATGGTTAGTAAAGTACTAACGCCAATTACTTCGATTCACCACGGCCAGTAAACTTACGTTCTTCTACATTGATTTTAATAGTTTCACCGTTAGAAATATGCTCAGGCACTTGTACCGTTAATCCCGTTACTAGCACTGCCGGCTTACTTCGCGCAGAAGCAGAAGCACCTTTAATAGAAGGGTCTGTTTCAACGATTTCTAACTCAACCGAGGATGGTAAGTCTAAAGCAACAGGGGCATCATTCACGATAATCACCTGTAGGTCTTTTGTATTTTCGGTAATAAATAATAGCTCGTCAGCAATCGCCTCTTTATTAAAGCTATACGGCGTGTAGTCTTCGTTATCCATAAACACATATTCATCACCATCGGCATAAGAAAACATCACTGAACGACGCGTAAGGTCGGCCAGCGCAAGCATTTCCGAATCTTTATAGGACTCATCTACTTTTGCATTAGTCGCCACGTTGTACATACGCATACGATAAATACTACCGCCTGCACGGCCTTGTGGAACGGAACGCTCAATATCACGCACAATATACGCTTCACCATTAATTTCGATGGCGGTATTCTTTTTTATTTCACTCGCTTTTGGCATAACTTGACTCTACTTAATTGAAAAAACAGAAACTATCTGTTTTATTCTACAACAGAATGACTGATCAAAACCCTTTTATCAGCGCCTTTTAGTGTAGATAAGTACTATGATTCATTTACGCAATTTCTTTTGATACGGCTGACCTAACCTCTCGACTGGTTTACAATAGAGTTTATTCACATCAACAGAAGATAGGCTTTTTATGTCTGTAACGATTAAAACACCTGAAGAAATTGAAAAAATGCGCATTGCGGGCCGTATGGCCGCAGAAGTGCTGGAGATGATCGGCGATCATGTGGTTGCAGGTGTAACAACAGAAGAAATAGATCGTCTATGCCACGATCATATCGTCAACGTACAAAAAGCGATTCCTGCTTGCTTAGGTTACCGGGGCTTTCCAAAATCCGTTTGCACATCGGTCAACCATGTTATTTGTCACGGCATTCCCTCGGATAAGAAAAAACTGAAAAACGGCGACATTATCAATATAGACGTGACAGTGATTTACGAAGGCTATCATGGTGATACCAGCAAAATGTATTTTGTCGGCACACCAATACCGCACGCTGAGCGCTTAGTACAAATCACCCAAGAATGTCTTTATAAAGGCATTGAACTAGTAAAACCAGGCGCACGTCTTGGGGATATAGGGCATGTTATCCAACAGTATGCCGAAGCCAATCACTATACTGTAGTAAGAGAGTATTGCGGTCACGGCATCGGGCACACCTTCCATGAAGAGCCACAGGTATTACATTACGGCAAGCCGGATACTGGCATGGCACTCAAAGAAGGGATGTGTTTTACCATCGAACCTATGGTAAACGCCGGTAAAGCACAAACAAAACTGAAAAATGATGGCTGGACAGTCGAAACCAAAGACGGGCGTTTATCGGCACAATGGGAACACACACTTTTGGTAACAGCTACGGGTGTCGAAGTACTTACCGCTCGTAAAGAAGAGTCGTTTTAGTCATCAATATGTTCGCGATGGTGCCACTATTGCATCATCGCCATAAACAATAACGACAATCCAAGAAAGACAACCCAAAAAGTACTCACAGAAAGCACCCACACAATGAATCGCCCCACTATTCCTGCATTTGAACAATCTATTTTCGGATTCGACGAAAAAGCATTTGGACGTGCGTTACAAACTGCTGACACTGTCATTACGCCGTTTAAAGATGCGCAAGAAGCGATTGATCGCCATCTTGATATGCGATTTCATGAAGGTGAAAATGTACGCAAACTCATTCATGCCAGAGCACTCATGATTGATTGCTTGATACATTACGCTTGGCACCAGTTTCCCTGGGGTGAAGGCATTAGCCTTATTGCCGTTGGCGGCTATGGCCGTGGCGAGCTGCATCCCAAATCTGATATAGATTTATTAGTGTTAATGGCGAATGGGGAGTCTAAAAAACACTCTCAACATATAGAGCAATTTATCACGCTATTGTGGGATATCGGCTTAGATATTGGGCATAGTGTTCGTACGTTAAATGAATGCGTTCATATTGTTTCACAAGACATTACCGTTGCTACCAGCATTACCGAAGCAAGGATATTGCAAGGTAATCGCATTCTACTCGAAGAGTTGCGTACAAAAACCGCACCACAAAACATGTGGGCCAACGATGATTTTTTTCTCGCAAAAATGAACGAGCAAAATGACCGTCACGCCAAATATAACAATACCGAATACAACCTAGAACCCAACATTAAAAACGCACCAGGCGGCTTACGCGATATACAAACGATCAAGTGGGTAGCAAAACGTTTTTTTAACGTAGACACCTTCGAAAAACTGAATCAAACGGGCTTATTTACCGAAAAAGAATATGCCATCTTAACCGACGGCGAAGATTTTTTATGGCGAGTTCGTTACGGTCTACACCTGCTGGCTAAAAGACCAGAAGAAAGATTACTGTTTGAATATCAGCGAGAGCTTGCGACACTTTTCGGCTACAAAGATACCGATGAAGCCCTAGCGATTGAACAGTTTATGCATCGCTACTATCGGATTGTTTTAGCACTAAGAGAGCTGAACGATGTACTACTACAGTTTCTTGATGAAGCCATTTTAAAACTCGATCAGCCCATAGAAATCACCCCCATTAACGAGCGCTTTCAACTACGTAACAACTATATTGAGGTGACACAGGTTAATGTTTTTTCAGACACCCCCTCAGCATTATTAGAAATTTTTGTATTGCTAGGAAAACATAAAGACATTATTGGCATACGCGCACTCACTATTCGATTGATTAGAGAGAGTCGTTATTTAATTGACGATGCATTTTCCAAAGACCCAACCAACAATCAATTATTTCTAGATTTACTCAGCTCTCCCCACCGCTTAGTCACACAATTAAAACGGATGGTGCGCTACGGAGTACTCGGTTTATACCTACCAGAGTTCGGTCGCATCATTGGTCAGATGCAACACGATTTATTTCATATTTATACCGTTGATGCACACACACTAAACGTCATTCGCTTTATGCGAAAATTTTTACTGCAAAAGAACAACGATAAATATCCACTGGCCTGCCAAATCATCAAACGCTTAGGGAATATAGAATTACTTTACAGCGCGGGACTCTACCATGATATTGCCAAAGGCCGAGGCGGCGACCACTCCACGTTAGGCGCCGTAGATGTCGCTAAATTTTGCTTGCAGCACCAATTCACCGCACGTGAAGCGCGTCTCGCGGCATGGTTAGTTGAAAACCATTTACTAATGTCATCCATATCACAGAAAAAAGACATTTCTGACCCAGATGAGATACATGATTTTGCATTAATTGTGGGCGACCAAGCACGCTTGGATTATTTATATGTACTAACGGTCGCAGACATGAACGCCACCAACCCTGACATTTGGAACAGTTGGCGAGCAAGCTTAATGAGCGAATTATACGTACAAACCAAACGTGCATTGCGCCGTGGACTAGAAAACCCAGTTGATAGGCACGAGCTCATAGAAGACACACAACAAGCCGCTATCAAATATTTATTATTAAAAGATAATGTCAGTAAACAAGCCGTATGGGATTTTTGGAAAACAGTGGACGAAGACTATTTTTTACGGGAAACCGCAAAAGATATCGCTTGGCACACGGAAGCTATTCTTGCACACACTACCCCAGAAAAACCGCTCGTCATTATTTCTGACTCTTCCGTTTTGGGAGAACATGCAGTCACGCAGATATTTATTCGAGCCGATCTCAAACAAAATATTTTTGCCGCAACTACCACCATCCTTGATCACTTTAATTTAAATATTCAGAGCGCACAAATTCATAGCGCAACATCGTCTGGTCACACAATGGATACATTTTATGTACTCGATCAAGACGACCTGCCCATTGGCCAAAATCCAGAAATAGTGACACAAATTATTGATTTGTTGTTAGAAGAATTTTCTATTGCCGATAAATATAGCGATATTATTAAACGCAGAATTCCTCGGCAATTAAAGTATTTTTCTGCACCCACTCGCACCAGCATTCATAATGACATTTCAAATGAATACACGGTACTAGAAGTGATCAGCCCAGATAGACCCGGATTTTTAGCACGCCTTGCGCGCATCCTAGTCGAATATAATATTGAGCTCGTCACTGCAAAAATTACCACACTAGGCGAGCGCGTAGAAGATATCTTTTTTATTACCGACGCTGACGGCAATCCACTCAGTGACCCTGCGCTATGCGAACAATTACAACACGCCATCTGCACACAGCTAGATGCTAAACATATTGATAAAATAGTAAGTGAACAACTATGACACACCCTCAGCTTGCACAATTACACCCCTACCCATTTGAAAAATTAAAAGCGTTGAAGTCAGAGCTCACCCCTCCGGCGCATTTGTCGCATATTCCTTTATCTATCGGTGAGCCAAAACATACGCCACCACAATTTGTACTAGATAGCTTAGTCACTAATATAAACCAAGTCTCAGCGTATCCTACAACCAAAGGAACAGATGAGCTGCGCCAAGCCATCAGCGAGTGGGCAAGTAAACGCTTTTCTCTCTCGGCCAACAGTCTACAAGCAGACAAACACATACTCCCCGTAAATGGCACACGCGAAGCTTTATTTGCCTTTACTCAAGCCGTCATAGATCCGACCACACGACCATTAGTGATATCGCCCAATCCTTTTTATCAAATTTATGAAGGCGCAAGTATCTTGGCGGGAGCAGAACTGAAGCTATTAAGTTGTCTTGAACAAAACAACTATCTTCCTGATTTCAGTGAAGTCACCGAGGCCGAATGGCAGCGCTGCCAACTATTGTTTTTATGCTCACCGGGCAACCCAACCGGACAACTGCTCGATTCACAGCAGTATCAAACACTCATTGCCTTAGCCGATCGCTACGACTTTATTATTGCTAGCGACGAATGCTACTCTGAACTCTATCGTGACGAGCAAGCGCCACCCGTCGGTCTATTACAAGCTTGTGCTGAGATGGGCAGAAACAGCTTTGAGCGCTGCGTAGTGTTCCACAGCTTATCCAAACGCTCCAACCTACCCGGTTTACGATCTGGCTTTGTCGCTGGTGATGAAAAACTGATGAAACAGTTTTTGCTATACCGTACTTATCACGGTTGCGCCATGTCGATTCCTACACAATTAGCTAGTATTGCCGCATGGCAAGATGAGCAACACGTTATCGAAAACCGTAACCAATACCGTGAAAAATACCGTTTATTTAAAGAAATACTCGACGGTGTATGGGATATTCCACAGCCACCTGCAAGCTTTTATTTGTGGGCAAAAACGCCGATAGATGACGTCAGCTTTACTCAGCAGTTATTCAGCGAGCAGCACATTACCGTGCTACCGGGGCGCTTCTTAAGCCGAGAACATAATGGCATTAATCCGGGTGAAAACCATGTGCGCATGGCATTGGTTGCTCCGGTTGAAGAATGTAAAGAAGCCGCATTGCGTTTAAAACATTTTATTCAAAGCATAAAAGCCGAATAGAGCGACGAATTTAACCCGCGACCAAAAAGTGCAATACTCATGCTAAAAAAAGAACGTGCCGCCTATATTCTAGAGAAACTGGAATCGCTCTACCCAGAGCCACCCATCCCACTAGACCATAAAGACCCATACACTTTATTGGTAGCAGTATTATTATCGGCACAATGCACGGATGAACGAGTCAACAAAATCACACCACTGTTATGGCAATTAGCAGATAACCCCTTCGACATGGCAAAAGTGCCTATCGAAGAAATTAAAGCGGTGATTCGCCCCTGCGGACTGTCACCCCAAAAGTCGAAAGCGATTTCTGTGTTATCACAGATGTTGGTCAACCAATATGATGGCGAAGTGCCTGTCGATATGGATGCACTTGAAACACTACCCGGTGTTGGTCATAAAACCGCTAGCGTCGTCATGTCACAGGCGTTCGATATACCCGCCTTTGCTGTCGACACCCATATACATCGTCTCGCCCAGCGCTGGGGACTCACGAACGGTAAAAACGTTACTCAAACCGAAAAAGACCTAAAACGCTTATTCCCCAAAGACCGCTGGAATAAACTCCACGTACAGATTATTTACTATGGCCGCGAATACTGCACCGCCAGAAGCTGCTACGGCCTTACCTGCCCTATTTGCACCACCTGCTATCCCAACCGTAAAAAACCTAAAATAGTGCTAAAACCATAACTAATAGACAAGACCTATAGAGAAGGCCTATACCCTGACGGCCAGAACAACACCTGTTATAATTCGCCGCCACGATTCTTAGAGTTATTTCTATAAAAACAAACATAAAACCATTACTATCGAGACCGCATTATGACCACTCTATATGGCATCAAAAACTGCGACACAGTCAAAAAAGCCCGTCGTTGGTTAGATGCACAAAACATTGATTATCAATTCCATGATTTTCGCGTCGATGGTTTAAGCGAAACGCAAGTTCAAGGGTGGATCGACACTATCGGCTTAAACACTCTCGTCAATAAACGAAGCACCACATGGAAAACTTTATCCAACTCGGAAAAAGAACATATTACTAGCGACTACATATACGCAGCCGCCATACTGCTAGAACATCCCACGTTAATAAAACGTCCGCTATTAGAAACCAGCAACATATCGAAAGTGGGATTTAGCGAAGCTAATTACACCGAAATTTTTTCATAACTCTTACTCAAAAACACAGAGTATTACAATTAACATACGGTATTTATCGGGAAATATTTGCCAATAAATACCCACCAAAATAAGGGCAACCCCATGACAGACTTTTACAGCATCGGCCTAGGCATCGGCACACAAAACAATAAACAAGAATGGCTAGATGTTTTTTACGCTACACCTCTATTACATCCATCAAACACCATTGTTGATGCCATAAAACGTGCTAGCGATTACACCGAAGGCAACCAAGCAATTACCGTCAGCCAACATCAAATGGCTGCCATTGCGACTGTATTATCAGATGCCGGTGAAATGGACCAAGCAAATTTAGCCGCAACGCTATCTATTAGTGAACAACCTTTAGTCGTTACATTACTTGCTACCGACGACGCGCCTAGTTCAGACCCAGAAGGCTACCTAAAACTTCATTTATTATCACACCGCTTAGTACAACCACACGGCACTAATCTCACCGGTTTATTCGGCGTATTACCTAACGTAGCATGGACCAATAAAGGCGCAGTCGATCTTGCCGAATTAGCAGATCGTCAGTTAGACGCACGTTTAAAAGGCGAACTACTTACGGTTGACTGTGTAGACAAATTCCCGAAAATGACTAACTACGTTGTGCCTTCTGGTGTGCGCATTGCCCATACCGCTCGTGTACGTTTAGGCGCGCATATCGGCGAAGGCACTACCATCATGCACGAAGGCTTTGTGAATTTTAATGCCGGTACACTGGGCACTAGCATGATCGAAGGTCGTATTTCCGCAGGTGTAGTTGTGGGCGAAGGCTCAGACCTTGGCGGCGGTTGCTCAACCATGGGCACATTATCTGGCGGCGGTAACATTGTAATTTCTGTCGGCAAGGAATCATTGCTTGGCGCAAACTCAGGCATTGGTATTCCACTAGGTGATCGTTGCACCGTTGAATCAGGTCTTTATATCACTGCTGGTACAAAAGTAAATTTATTAGACGATGCCGGTGAATTAGTTCAAGTCATCAAAGCCCGTGATTTGTCAGGCAAAAACGATTTATTGTTCCGCCGCAATTCCATTAGTGGTGCCGTAGAATGTATCGCCAACAAATCATCTGTTGCCCTAAACGAAGAACTACACGCGAATAATTAATGACTAATCCGACTTCAGCACCAACATCAGTACTATCACCCACACTGCAACTAGCCTGTGATTTAATTGAGCGTCCGTCGGTCACACCCGACGACGCTGGCTGCCAACCGTTAATGATTAAGCGACTAGAGGCCATTGGCTTTCATTGCCAAACATTAATTTTTGACGAAGGCGGCGTGCCCATTAAAAACTTATGGGCTGTCCGTGGCGATAGCGGGCCTATTTTCTGTTTTGCAGGTCATACCGATGTGGTGCCTACCGGCCCCGAATCTGAATGGAAAATACCGCCCTTTTCACCCACCATTAAAGATGGCATGTTATATGGCCGTGGTGCGGCAGACATGAAAGGCAGCTTGGCATCAATGGTGGTTGCTTGCGAAGACTTTGTTGCTGCCAATCCTAATCACTCAGGTCGCATTGCCTTTTTAATCACTGCCGATGAAGAAGGGCCAGCCATTGATGGTACGGTTAAGGTCGTCAAACACCTACAAGAACAAGGCACACATATTGATTGGTGTCTTGTTGGCGAACCATCAAGCACTAGCAAGGTTGGTGACACCATTAAAAATGGTCGTCGAGGCTCACTAGGCGCATGGTTAAGCATTAATGGTAAACAAGGCCATGTGGCTTACCCTCATCTTGCTGACAACCCCATTCATCGCATTGCACCTGCATTAGCAGAGCTCGCTAATGAAAACTGGGATAACGGCAACGACTTTTTTCCAGCCACTAGTTTTCAAGTGTCTAACTTTAATAGCGGCACCGGTGCAACCAATGTGATTCCCGGTAAGGTCGATATTATTTGTAACTTCCGTTTTTCCACCGAAGTCACTGCCGAAGAATTACAGCAACGCACAGAAGCGATTCTACAAAAACACGAATTGGATTATGTGGTCGACTGGCGTCTTAGCGGACTGCCTTTCCTCACCGCCGAAGGTGATTTAGTGGATGCAGCAGTGACTGCCATTAAAAAAACCACCGGTATCGACACAGAGCTGTCTACCGCAGGCGGCACATCCGATGGGCGTTTTATTGCACCTACCGGCTCGCAAGTAGTGGAACTGGGTCCAGTCAATGCCACAATTCATCAAGTGGATGAATGCATACTCGCCAGCGATCTAGAAACCCTGACGACGATTTACACCGGCATCATGGAAGAGTTACTCCCATGAGTAAACTGACTCACATCAATCAAAACGGCAATGCCCATATGGTTGATGTGAGCGGTAAAGCCATCACCACTCGCACCGCCAGCGCCGTTGGCTATGTGAGTATGCAAGCAGAAACACTACAATTAATTGTCGATGGCGGACATAAAAAAGGAGATGTCTTTGCAACCGCACGTATTGCGGGTATTCAAGCCGCAAAAAAATGTGCCGACTTAATCCCTCTTTGCCATCCGCTAGCACTCACCAGTATTCGCGTAGAACTCACACCCAATATCGAACTGCAACGGGTAGACATCGAAACCTTTTGTAAGCTCGACGGTAAAACAGGTGTAGAAATGGAAGCACTCACCGCCGCCTCTGTCACTGCATTAACGCTCTATGACATGTGTAAAGCCGTAGATAAAACCATGGAAATAAGTGGTATTAAAGTCAGCGAAAAACGTGGCGGAAAATCCGATTGGTAGCCCATTTATGATCACCCTACGCTATTTTGCACAGCTACGAGAAACACTAGATTGCGGTGAAGAAACAATGCAATGGCAAGAGCATATAAATACAGTCGCCGCACTTAAAACACAGCTTAGCCAACGCGCCTCGCATCATACAAACCATTCGCACAATCATTTATACAATGACCAATGGCAAAAGGCGTTTAACGGCAATATTCTTTGCGCGGTTAACCAAGAGATTGCACAAGACAACCACCCTATTCAAGACAACGACGAAGTCGCGTTTTTTCCTCCCGTCACAGGCGGGTAAAATGATGGATAAAATAAATAGCCAACATAATCCTCTCCATAATTCTCTCCACAACACTCTCCATAATCATATTCGTATACAAGAAAACGATTTTAACGTGGGAGACGAACATACCGCGCTACAGCAAGATGCGCCTAGCATTGGGGCAATTGTCACTTTTACCGGACTAGTCCGAGAATTCACTAAAGGTGAAGATACCCAATTATTTCTCGAACACTATCCCGCCATGACAGAAAAAGTGTTGAACAACATTGTTAAGCAAGCGACACAGCGCTGGGGTATTATCAGTACACGTATTATTCATCGTATTGGCCATTTATCGCTAGGCGAACAAATTGTTTTTATTGGCGTAAATAGCCCACACCGCGCCGATGCTTTCGCTGCCGCTACCTTTATTATGGATTTTTTAAAAACGGATGCACCCTTTTGGAAAAAAGAAATTACACCAAAAGGTGAAGCATGGGTAGACGCTAAAGATAGCGATGCCAGCGCTAGAAAACACTGGCTAGACAATACAGAAAGAACCTTATAGAGAAAGAAAAATATGAGTGATCAACAACCCAACAATCCATTACACGGCATTACCTTAGAGAAAGTCGTCACCAAACTGGTCGATCATTATGGCTGGGAAGACCTATCGGCATACATTAATATCAACTGTTTCAAAAGTGACCCTTCCATTAAATCCTCGCTCAAATTTTTACGAAAAACCCAATGGGCAAGAGACAAAGTAGAAAGCTTATATATTAAAACCTTTACAGAAGAGTCACCATGGGGAAGAGCAAAAAGCTAACAATAACGATTTACACTAGGTTTCAATATAACCCACACCATAGAACCCATTACTTAAATAGCTTAACTTTCATCCTACAAATACTACGAATAAAAAAGGAATACGCTGTCACCCACCAACATATTCCCAATACATTTTCAGATAATGACACAACAGAATAAATATCATTGATGTCCTGTTAACTTCATGAGGATTGCGACAAGCCATAACGACAATGGCCAAACAGCCTTATGATGTCAAGAAACATGAAAATCAAAACAAGGCGTGTTATTCAGGAAAGCATTTTTTCTTATCCGGACAAATGTGTAGGTACAGACTTGTCCGGATAAGCGAGCCCGAAGAATGAAAGCCAGAGAAAGTTTTCATAATCCATTGATCTCAGGCTCTAACTGGATACCAGGTCAAGCCTAGTATAACGATATTAAGTTAATGGGACACAGTGAACAAACATAACAAAGACCTGCATCACTAACACACCTTTAATGCTCATTAATTCGCAGTATCGTTATAGTAAGCATTGACATCCTTATCGTAACCACCAACAACGTCTGGCTTACCATCTCCGTCAACATCGGCTACATCACTACTCTGAATACCCGTTCCCAATATCATGGAAGTCTTATTTTCTATTTTACGATCGGTAGTATTTGTCCAATCCCATCCCACCATTACTAATGAACTTTTCCCATTAGTAAAGACCATGTCTGCAGAACCATCAGCATTGAAGTCACTGAACGGACCGACAGGCCCTCTAGGGGTATCTTCCATTTTAGTTTCAGACACTAAATTCCATTGAGAGTCATAAACTTGAGCATAAGAGTCACTATTGTCCACAAAAACGAAGGTAGATTTTTTTGCAGCAGTAATAACATTATCAAATGGCCCTGCAGGTAAAACCGCAGTCACGTCTTGACAACCGCGATGACCTGACGAAACATTACCATTAAAGTCAAGGGTGCCATTACCGTTCCCTGGAAAAATGTAAGAGTATGGAACAGAAAAACTACTATTTGTATGGGAGCAAAATGCAGCATCCATCTTATTATCCCCATTAAAATCCCCAGCTGCTACACGACCAGAAAATGAAGCTGTAAAAATAAAGGCATTAGTACCTTGAGATAATGAACCCGTTTTCTTCATACCAGGAGTTGTGAAGGTACCAGAACCCTTATTTAGCGCAATACTATAATAACCTTCATTATAATATGTAGTGTTGGGAGGAGCTTGACTACCCGATCCACTTGTATTTGATGATGAGACGGTAGCAAGAACAGCAATATCTACTTTGCCGTCGCCATTAAAATCGCCAAAATCAAGATCATCAATGGCTATAGAATCAGAAGAACCAACAGTGCCTTCAGCGAGGCTAAAACCATAAACAGTGGCAGCATTAAAAAACCATTCATCTCCTGTAGCCATCAACACATATAGCTGATTTATATTGTTAGTCGACACCAGATCATCAAGACCATCGTTATTTACATCAACCACCCACACTTTTTTATATTTATATTGCTTACTTATCTGATATGAGCCTTGAAGCGAACGTGAGGCACCATTACTCTTACGCATCTGTATGTGATAATCATCATCAATATAAATAAGATCTGCAACATTGCCTTCTCGAAAATACCCAAGCCCAACCGAATTAACGGTTGTATTTTCTCCATTTTTATTCAAATAAAAACTTGCGGATGAAGATTCTGCATTTATCGAAAAAACATACGTTAGTAAAAAAATACAAGCAGAAAAAAACAGTCCCGAATATAATTTTTTATTATTGGTCATCATCATAATAGATTTACTCTCTAAAATTTTAAGCTGTTAAAGAATATTTATGGACATAATAAAAGAAGTCGCCACATCATCTTAGCGTAGAAACAATTAGATTAAAATATATTATTTTTATATACATCACGAAGATAAACGGTTAAATCATTGGCCGGTGGAATCGCTGGTATTTGATACATCATATCGCTAACAAAGCCTCGATGGTATGTACCATGGTTCACAAGATGAAAAACGATATCGCTCACCGACATATTGCCTTCACCACCACCCACAAATTCAAAGGTAATATTATTATCTAAATTACTCTCATCTAACGAAACGATAAAATCAACATACCACCCATCCATTACCTGCTGTTTATGTAACAACTCAGGTAAGAGCAAAGGTACAGCAACATTCCTTGCCGAGTAACCATGCAACACTCCCGTCAAATGTGCTTTAAATATATCATCAACCACATAAACGTGATTTAACGTCGACACTATTGTTTTAAAATTAGTCTCTCGCTCTTTGTACAATTCTGATTCTGGTAGACTAGATAACGATTCAAACGTAATATTATTCGCCCATTTTTTATAGTTCAGAAATTTTAATAATTCTTTTTTTAGGGACATACTTTCAATTTCCTCTATTAAAAACTCGTCATTTATAATCTATTGCTAACGCTCTATTTTCGCTTAACTCACTTTTAGATATTGCTTACCCCATTTTTCTAACTCGCGAATAATCGGTTCAAGCGTTTTTCCCATGCGCGCTTTAGAATAGACCTTACGATGAACAATCTGCTTCGTTAACACCCCCTGTGTAATCGCCGACATGAAGCCCATAACTTCATCAAAGCACTTATGGAACCTCTTGTATCAGAACACAGAAATACACTTATCTATCACAGCATACAACCGTGCATGTATACCAAAAAAATGTGCACGTTTAAAAATACATACTAATTTAACAGCGCCTAAAATAAAACTAGACCGAGCTACCCATGCCGAACAACAGACTTCACCTCTTCATCAGTCAAGTAACGCCATTGCCCTACATCAACATCTAAACAAATATCACCAATTCTCTCTCGATGAAGTGCCACCACACGATGCCCCACAGCGGCAAACATACGTTTTACTTGGTGGAATTTTCCTTCAGTAATAGTCAATAGCACTTCTGTCGGGGTAATCACTTGTAACGTCGCAGGCAAGGTTAATTGCTGCTCGCCTTGTAGCTTCACACCAGCTGCAAACCTAGACACCAAATCATCCACGCCATCTGCGGCTATACCCCTAGATAAGGTAACGCGATAGGTTTTCGCGCATTGCTTACTAGGTACCGTAATATCAAATGTCCAGCGGCCATCATCTGTAATCAATACCAAACCGGTGGTATCCACGTCTAAACGCCCTGCTATGTGTAATTCGGACACATTCTCTACATCAAGAGAATTAAACAACGAAGGGTAAACTTCATCGATATTGGAGCAAATAGTACCCGCTGGCTTATGCATCAGAATATAACGAAAATCACGAGCGATTAATTTAACACCACGTAGCGTTACCGTATTATTTTCATGAACCTGTGTTGATTCGCTTGTTATTACCTCACCATTCACACCCACCTCACCAAGATGAATACACTGAACAGCATCAGCTTTTGTTAGCTGGGTACTTTTACAAACAAACTTATCAAGGCGCATAGAGACAACAGAAGAAGTGAATCATTTATTTAATACACACATACACCGAGTTGGTGGATTCAACATTTTGAAAGGGATTAAAAAAAGAAACCACATGGGAATCAACACTCGCAAATACCGTTTTCAATAATTGCTCAAAACTGTCTTCCGGTAAATTTTGCGACCACATAGCAAACACGCCGTTTGGCTTCAGCTGCTCCGCCATAAGCGCTAGATTATCCGTAGTATAAAAGCTCGCGTTAGCGGCGTTTAAGAACTCAGTAGGAGAGTGATCAATATCTAAAAGAATGACATCGAACTTTTTAGCGTCATGATTAGGGTCGAAGCCCATATTTGGGGCTGTAGCTAAATCAAAAAAGCTACCCAACACATAGCGATTGCGCGTATCCGCATTGAGTATTTTTCCCAACGGCACAAGTTCATTTTTATGCCAATCGATTACTGGCGCTAATGCATCAACCACAAATAGCTCTTCAATACGTGCGTCTTTTAAGGCTGCTACAGCGGTATAACCCAAACCTAGACCACCTACAACCACACTCAACTTATCTGACTGCACCGCCGCTAAACCAAGGGTTGAAAGGGCTTCTTCGGCATCAACAAACGTGCTCGACATTAAAAACTCATCGCCTAGCTTCACTTCATAGATATCCCTATCCCCAAACACGGGAATACGTCGTCTACGAAGGGAGATCTCACCTAAAGGAGAGGGCTGGCTATCAATTTCTTCGAAAAGCAAAGACATCGTTCATTTACCCTAAACTCATAGGCGCGGAATTGCCCTCGCCTCTTTTATATCCCCATGTTAACCGGTTTTACTCATCGGCCCTATAGTTAATATTCTATAGCTAGACCCTATACCCATACTTATACCTAGAGAATAAAAAGCCCCACCTACAGCAATTCACATTATTTCCTGTTGCTACTGAAATAGTATTGGCCCAGAACCTTTAGATGACAATACATCGTCTGGGTTTCGTAATGGGCAGCTATCAATAGATAGACACCCGCACCCGATACATTCACTTAAATCATCTCGTAAATGAGTTAGCAGCCTTATCTTTACATCTAAAGACTCTTTCCATTGACGAGACAAGCTATCCCAGTCTTTTTTGGTTGGTGTACGCTGACGAGGAAGTGCTTTAAATGCAGCTGCTATTTCTTGCAAAGACACACCCATTTTTTGGGCCACTTTAATAATGGCAATACGTCTTAATACGTCATGCGTATATCGGCGTTGATTTCCTTGGTTGCGTCGGCTTGTAATCAAGCCCTTCACTTCATAAAAATGGATAGCCGAAATAGCAACACCGGTTCGCTTAGCAACGCCCCCTACACTTAACTCTTTTACAGTAGTTAACGATTGTTTAGTTTTCATGTGTTCTCCATACCCTTTCTAGATATGGTTTATTTTATACAGCAAAGCACCTTTACCTCAAGCTAACATTAGGTTTTATAGTACCCCCCCCAAACCACAAAGATCAGGAGAACTATAAATGAGTAAAGTCATTGCACTATTTTCAAGCGCTAGGCGTAACGGCAATACCGGAGCCTTAATTGATACCGTAGCAAAACTATCAAAAATGACGATAATTAACCTCGACGAACTGAATATAGCCCCATTTGATTATGAGTATAAAAACAAAGAAGATGATTTCTTACCGTTAATAGAGAAAGTGCTTATGCACCAATATATTATTTTTGCATCACCCGTTTATTGGTATGCAGTAACCCCGAAAATGAAAGCGTTTATAGATAGGATATCCGACCTTTTACTATTGCCGGAACTATTAGATACAGGGAGACAATTACGTGGAAAAACAGCATACATAGTAAGCACCTCAGAAAGCAAAGCGCTATCACCGATCTTCAGCGAAACCTTTGAAACCACATTTACTTACTTAGGCATAAAATATGGCGGAGCGCTTCATATAGATTGTTCAACAGGATTTGATCCTCAAAAAAACCAACAAAAAATAATATCATTTTCCAACCACTTAGCTAACCCCCTAACATAGCTTTTAATTCTGTCGCTTTTTTATAAACGGAGGTTTAGCAATAATAATATTTCCCTTTCTCTTGTTGCAAAACCTTTAAAAACCACATAAGGATTTTCACCATTAATGGTTTTGCTTAATTCCTACTAACAAGGAAAGGGAAGAAAAAGGAAATCAAAATAAGGACAGGCACTCGCCTATTAGGCAGTTTGAGCAACAACATCGCAAACGATTTCGGCGAAACAAAACCGCTTCTTTATAAAACACCTATCTCAAAAAAATAACATAGCTTAATAGTAAGTCACCAGCAGCTATGGCTTAAAAAAGGCAAGCCGATAGGAGTATATTTAATATTCTTGCTAGGCTAAATTTTTTAAGTAAATGCGCCAATAATTGCACCCACTAGAGTAATTTCAACAATGCTATGTGTTGAATTTATTAGTGTTAGTTTTGAAGATGTACGAGCAAAACCATTGTAGTAACCTAATGATGTAACAATAAATACGATTGCAACTACTGCCCCAAAAAATGCTCCGTTCAGAACGCCAGATATATTTGTTGCAGCCATAAGTAAGGCGACACATAAGGCTTTTGTTAGCCCTGAAACTAAAGACACGATAAAAGCACCTCCAAGACCTTCGGTATTATCAGCTTCCTCTTTCGTGATGTTTAAAGCATTTGCCCATACTTCACCAAAAACTGCCCAATGGTACCAAGCAAACCCAAGTAAATAACTCGCAATTGTCGCAATCGCTACAGCAATGTAATTAATGTTTTGTAATTCTGCGATCCAATTCATATGTTTTCCTCATTCTATTTTGGGCGCAATTCAAAAGGGCAGAGTGTTTGGCTATGCTCATACGTTGTACTTCAAGCACTAGAATCAACTACTCTGACCCCATGATTTACATTAGCCACCTATTTCAACACCATTTGCTTGTGCGTATTGGACTTTGGGGTCTTTGATCATATAAATCACGCCGCCTTGGCTAGATTTATCTCCAGTTTTCTTTATTAGCCCCATATTTTCCATGGCGACTACATAGTTGTTGGTAGAGCCACCTGTCTTGGCCATTTCATTCAACTTGTTTTTGGTAAATCTATCTGAGTCCAACTTCATAAGATGTTTTATATAAGAGTACACATCCATAGAGTCCGCACGAGCTTTCGCTTTCCTTGGGTAGTACTCATAGTAATTAAATTGCTGAACAAAATCCCTAATACCGTTGTTCACCGCCTGACTAGATATCTTGCTTGAGTTATCTATTTCAAATTGGGATTTTATTGATTTGTCAATCAGATGCCATAGATCGCGAGGATTCTCATTGCTCATAGCAACTAAATCATTAAGAACCTCAACTCCATCAGGTGAAAAAAGTTCTTCGATATCATTCACTTTTTTATTTGAAAACGCAGAAAGCCTTTTCCCAGTTGCTTCTTTTAGCGTTTTTTGGGTCCATGAAAGCGGCTGAAATATTAACTTTTGTGTTCTTACATTTGCTCTTATTGAATTAAATGGGGTTGACCAAACAAAAAGTACTATTTTGAATAAGTCATTAACCATAACTTTATTGTTGGAAGCTATACCTTCTAAGTACTTAGCAATTGCTTCTGAATCATTTTTGAATCTAGGATCTTCATCAAGCTTATCAATTATTACTACAATTTCTGATATCTTGGACTTTCTTATCAGAGAGCACAGCTTACTTAAATAAAAAAAACTCCGCTCCTCATCTGTAAAGCTCTCATCAACTTCTGCTTCTAACCTCTTAAAATACTCTGAATCTCCTGAGTCGAATTCAGGCAATGCTGAAAAATGTTTAGTAAGTGTATCGCTAGCAACCTTGGTTACTGCTTTGAGCCCATAATTAAGGATAACTCGTGAAGTGTTATATAGACCTATAGCCGTACGCTTAAGTAGCCCATTTTGTATTATTTTAATCTGCTCCGTTAATTGTGCTTTTGTCGAGGATTTAACAAATCGATTAAGATACATCGAAAGATCTGTCCGTTCATCCTTATCATATTTCCAGAGCTCCCCAGGGTTGAAACCCATTGTGCGAAAGAATTCTCCGGCAATAGATTCTGTTAGAAATTCATATAATCGCTCAGGGGTATAGCTCTCTTCTAATTTTGAAAATTCTTCGATTTTTACCAGTAGGGTTCCTGCGGCTTTCTTTCTCCGGCTTATATCTAAGCTCAGAGCAGTTTTACCAGTCCCCCTCTCGCCTGAGATAATTATTGAACTATTTTTAATTCCTTCATCAATTACAGAGTAGTTTTGAGGCTTTTTATAGATGCTATCACCTTTCTCCGTTTCCGATTCTGCGGTATACACCGAAAAAGGGTAAGTATCTAAACCTAGTGATTTATAATATTCCTCAAACTCCAAAGAAATTCTCCTTATGTTGTATAACATTATATTAGACGTCAATCTAACACACTAAAACAACCCAACTCAACGCACTAAAACACGCCTTAAGCACATCCATTATCACAAGCAACTTTAGGTGACAAAAGCCACTCCCCTTGCCCAAAAAATCAAAACGCCACCTGAAACAACTCCCCTATCCCCGCCGTAATAATCATTGCCAATGCGCCCCAAAAGGTGACACGAAGTACGGCGGTTTTTATGGGTGCTCCACCTACGTAAGCGGCGGTTGCGCCTAGGGAGGCGAGAAATATTAGGGAAGAAATGCTGAGAAAGGGAATGAGCTGTGCCTCTAGCTGAAAAAAAGCGATGAGGAATACGGCGATAACGGGTAAGGCGGCACCCAGTGTGAATGCAGTGGCCGATGAGACTGCCGCTTGTATGGGCTGTGCGCTAACTTGAGCAGAGATACCCAATTCATCGCGCGCATGTGCACCTAAGGCATCGTGCTCCATCAGTTGTTCGGCGACTTGCTTTGAGAGTTCTGGGCTCACACCTCGGCCTTGATAAATAAGCGCAAGCTCGTCTTTTTCTTGTTCGAAGTGATTTTCTAAGGCGGCTTTTTCGGTGGCTAAGTCAGCACGCTCGATATCGGCTTGTGAACTTACTGATACATACTCACCTGCGGCCATCGACATTGCGCCTGCCACTAAGGCAGCTGCACCCACTAGAATAAGGTTAGGCGTACCTGAGCCTGCAGCGGCTACGCCAATTAACAAACTAGCGGTAGATATAATGCCGTCGTTGGCACCTAATACAGCAGCACGTAGCCACGAAGAGCGATGTATTTTGTGGGTCTCGTGATAATGCATTGTGTCTAACACCTCGTTGACGTGAACTATATATATGCTACCCAAGCAGCCTACCTGAGCATGCATAGAGTAAGCAAGCGCGAAAAAGGGGAGAAGAACAGCTAATATCTCATGCCATACAAAATATTCAACTGACGCTATACTAAAGGCTATGAAAACGTCATTTCGTAAAGCTTTATACCAGCACTATATAACACCACCAGAGCAAGTTTTTCCGCGCTTTAGACTGGGTGCGATGATCTTTTTTTGGGGATTAATCTTAATTTATGGCGGGTCGCAACTTCTCTCCCCTTCTCTTGCTCAAGAATTGGTTATATTGCTTGCACTGGTGTTGCTTGGTATTGGTTTTCTCATGGCGCTCATGGCGCAAGTGAGAATGTTAATTGGACGAATTTTGCGGTTTGTTACCTCGTAAAACGACTAAGATCACACTCCTCAAATAAAACCGTTGCCTTTCCTGCCCTACTTCTTTTACATTAGGCAGATTATAAAAATTCACCATAAAAATTATAATGTGAGGCACCTTATGAAACACTCTCTTTTTTACAGCACAGTTATTGGTGCTATCTGTTTATCTAACCAAGTATTTGCTGAGACGGTTACATTTGAAGAAAAACCTTACTTACGTCAACAATTAATTACGGAACAGCAAGTTGCTCCCGCAGGTTTTGGTGACCGCTGTGGTAAACACCCTTACGATGCAAGTCAGATTAGCGTGAAAGATGTGCCTTTAGATGCCGGTTTTGTGGGTTACCAAAGCCAAAAGCGACTCAGCGCTGGCAAAGCAGAATGTGAATACGATAGTAATATTGAACATCACAACTGGTTAGAGTTTGATTTGTCGGCCTACAGTGATTTTGCCGATAATCAAGCACAAGTGCCAAAACAAGGGGCGGACGCTACGCTCTCTTATTTGGCCGTGAGTGCGAACACTGTAATTGATAAAAACAACGCGGGCTGCGAGGCTTTAGACAAGCCCTTATTAGAAACCATCAGGCGTTTAGGCCCGTGGCCGGTTAATATGGATAGAAGCTCGGTAACGCCAGAAGTGGCTAGAACGGCATCCGACTATGACTTTGATGGTTCGATATTTTCTTACCGTGAAGGGGCTAATTTTTATATTAAAAGACATTCGCGCGAGGATGGTGAAAACGGTAAGGTGACTTTTGTATTTGATCAAGGCGTCAATATTCGCGACAACTTTCAAGTGACCTTTATTTCTACACCCAACCCATCGCCAAAAACTAAAAGCCAATGTTTATTAAATTTGAGTGATATCACCCTACATTTAACTTACGAAAAGCCATAAGCGATAACTGCTTTTATCTGGGTCACTTGCGCTGGCAGTGACCCAACATAATCAAAAAATTATAATAAATGCCTAGGGCTAAAACGCAATGCAGCCCCAATAGTCAGTGTTTCATCGATTGCTTTATTAACCAATCTATCGGCTATTACTGGCCCAATAATTTCCGCAATTAATAAATACATACTATGGGCTATGTTTTTACACGTAGATTCATCCACGTCGGTTGGCAATTCTAGCTGAGTCATAGCTGTGCTAGCCCATCTTTGAAATATACGATTAAGAGTAGGATCAACATCTTCAAAACCCTCATTTATCAAAATGCGCTTACACTCACTCAATTCTTCAGCATCATATTTACCTAAGAACGAAAGTAAACTAATAAGAAAATGCTCCGTCGTGAGCAAATGAGCAGGCCGCACAACAACAATTTTCTCGCTCGACTGATTGCTTAAACCCGTAGAAGTGTTGTCAGGGTTATTAGGTACCACCTTAGAAAGAGTACTATTAGCCTTAATCATATCTAGCAGTACTTGAGGTACTGGCGGCAATTGATCATGCACTTTATTGCAGGCTGCATGCAATGTAAGCATCAGCGCTTTTTTTTCATCGACACTAAAGCCAAGATAATCAACCAAGGCATTCGCTACATCAGGGACACTAAACTCGGATGCAGAGAGTGTTTCCTGCCAATAAATAAAACCACTGCGGATTGACGCAGTATCTTTGGTTGCTCGGCGTAAACCAACACATACCACACGTTGGTAGTACGCTATATTTTGTTCTGACATGAATGCTTCCTGTAATTCATATAGTGGAGCGTTTTTTCATTGTTAATAAGAAAGTGATGCCTAATCGGTTTTAGGCTTTCAGTTCACTAGCTATCCGCTCTCACATGAGTCGTCATAAAGTCACTGTAAGCAATTTCTTTATGCTCACTGATATCAAGCCCTCGCTGCTCATATTTTGAGCTTACACGTAACGGTAAAACCTTATTCATCACCCAAAATAACGAGTATGAAAAAGACACTGACCAGATAAACGCCGTTACGATACCGATAAGTTGCACTACAATACGCTCTATATTAAACATGTCGCCTTGGTAGAAAAACGCAACTGCTAATGTGCCCCACGCACCGCAAAAACCATGTACGGCTACTGCGCCTACCACGTCATCAATACGAACTCGGTCCAACATATTAGCGGTCGTCACCACTAATATGCCGCTCAACAAACCAACCAGCACGGCATACTGTGGCGCTAAAACATCAACGCCGGCAGTAACGGCAACTAAACCGCCCAACGCGCCATTTACAATACGGGTCATATAAAAACCTTGCTTGGTAATCGCCAGCCAAAAAACAGCTCCACAAATACCGCCTACTGCACCAAACTGAGTGTTTAATAAGATTTGACCTAGGTTAGAAAAGTCATCAGCCACAGCGCCGCCGTTAAAACCAAACCAACCAAACCACAAAATAAATCCGCCCATAGCAACATAAGGTAAGCTGTGTCCGGCAATATCATGTACAGCACCTTTGCGACTGTAACGCCCAAAACGAGGCCCTATTACCAAAAGAGCCCCTAAAGCACACCAACCACCTACAGAGTGAACGACGGTTGCTCCTGCGGCATCATGAAAACCTAACTCCGCCAACCAGCCAAGATTATCGCCTGAGCCACCCCATGCCCATGCACCAAAGATCGGGTAAATTAAGGTAGTAATAAAAAATGCGCTGATGATATAGGGAAGAAAACTAAACCGTTCTGCCACTGCACCAGACACAATCGTGGCCGCAGTAGCAGCGAACATCATTTGATAAAGTAAAGTAAGCGTAAAATCAGTATTATTTTCCGTAGGAAAAAAATGAGACAAACCCAACCAACCCGATTCATTAACACCGTACATTAAACCAAAACCAAACATCCAAAAGCCTAAAGAACCCAAGCCAATATCCGTAAAGTTTTTAAGGATCACGTTGACCGCGTTTTTAGAACGAACCATCCCACCTTCTAATAATAAAAAACCACACTGCATAAATAATACTAGTGCGATACAAATTCCCATCCATAAGTATTTTAGTATAGTGGTTACACCTTCAGCTACATTGGCATCTGCCACTACATCATTCGTTTGCCCATATGCAGTAAAAGGCGTAGTTGCTAAATATAAAGCGACACAGAGTAGTTTAATTCGCATGATTGCTTTCCAGTTATGTACGTTATTCTTCTAGACTAATAATAAGATTGGCTTGATGCTGTCTCCATACAATAGGAATAACATACACCTCTTCTACTTTTGACACTTTTACACTATCGCTTTTCCCCTTCAATACGATAGGAGTAGACAACATAAATTGATCACCAAATGTGCGTCTCGCATTACCCGATACGGTATTGCTGACCTCGCCGACAAGGTCCATCATTTTATCTTCGCCTGACTCTAATATGCCAATAGCTGCGAGTAATTGTCTCAACATACTTTGTGGTGCGGTAAAAAAAACTGAACCCTTATAATTACCAGAAATACCAATAACGCCAGTATAGTCAGACAAGTATTTATTAATATCTTTAATTAAAAAAGGCGCTCCGATAACAGCGGGTTTTTGAGTCACGGTTTCAAAGTAATGGCTAGTTCCTTCAACAAACATCTTTAAGTTATCATCGTTCATTACACTAAATCCTCAATTAATTCTTCTATCGCTTCAGCTAAATCATTGTCAGTAAACGGTTTACATAAAAAACCGTATGCACCGAGAGACATGGCGCGCAGCAATGTTGCCTTATCCGCCAAAGCCGACACAACTAAAATACGCACTTGATCGTCTATCTCTACGATTTTTTTAATCGTTTCGATGCCATCCATTAAGGGCATGGTGATATCTAAGGTCATAATTTCTGGACGTAATTGCTGGAACTGCTTAACGGCATCTACACCGTTATTCGCTTTACCTACAATTTCAAAATTTTCATCTGCCAGTACGTCAGCAATTTTTATACGGATGATTTCTGAGTCATCCACTACCATTATTCGCATCTTTTATCCTTTACCTTACATATTACAAATATTTATATTTTTGTATCAGCTAAATTATCCAATAGAAAACAACACTCTAAACTGACAAAACTGACCCTTCTCGTAGGTCACATTAAGCTTTCCATCCATATCATCAACTAATTTTTTCACCACATCTAAACCAAAACCTCTACCGGCATCAACGCTGGCTTCATCTTTGCTGGAAAAGCCGGGATGAAATAAAAATATAGGCGCTTTGGCTAATGGAATAGTCGCTGCTTTCTCGGTAGAAACAATACCTTGATCAACCGCCTTATTAATAATTGCTTGCTCATCAATACCACAACCGTCATCTCTTACAGTTAGCAAATATCCCTTAGAAGTTTGAGTAAAAATAACGTCGACAGTGGCATATTCTGATTTTGATAATTCTTGGCGCTCCACTTTCGACTCAATGCCATGCACAATGCTGTTACGCACAAATTGCACCGCAATACTTTGTACCGCACTGACTATTTTTTCCGGCACATTTTGCGATTGTAAACCACGGATATTCGCTTTAACCAACTTATCATTTCGTTGTGACACGGTATCCGTTAATTGAAGTAACGTGTCAGCAACACTGATATCCGACATCTTTTCAGCCGACGTCACAACCTCAGAGTGATTGTCAGCAGTCGTATTATCGGTTTGAGCAAAGGAGGCGCTGAGACCAGAGAACTTATTGACTAGCTCTTTCATGTCATCTAGATCACTGAACATCATTCTCAAAAGGGTGATGAGAGGCAATAATTCTTTACCCGTTATTTTAGTGTTATCCTTTTTAATTTTGTCGATTTCATCTTCAAAATCGTGAGCTGAGAATTCAAACTTATGTAAACCAAGCGCCGCAGCGTCACCTTTTACTTTATGCATATTGGAAGCGATCTTATTTAAGATCTTTCTCATTTCTACATCACTAAAACCTTTGCGCTTCACTTCCAGGGTTTGGTTAACTTCTCGTAGCGAAGCCTCAACCTGATTAAAAAATAACGTTAGCTTATTAGCATCGACATGCAAAATGCTTTTCAGCATATCTAGCTGAGCTTCTTGCGCCTCTTTAGTTGCATTTAACTCTTGCTCTAGCAATACCTGCTTGGTGACATTATTCACTGAACATAGGAGGTGGCTAATTTTTTCATCGACTAGTACACGCTTAAACTTAAAGTCTAAATAATGGCTTTCAAAACTACCATCACGTCTTACTAAGCTAACTTCCACTTCCTTAAGTGGATTCAACTCTTCCACTAGGCGTTCTTTTACTCGATCACCAAATAACAAGGTAAGGTATTCCCTTGCTAGGTCAACGTTGTTTTGTGTCACGTAGTGGCTAATAAACTCTAAAAAGTCGCCTTCTAAATCCTTTTCGCTTTTGAACATTGCCTTTAGTGAAGAAGATTGTTCTGCGCCTATAGATAATTTTTTATCGAGCAGAAATATCCCTTCCGATATTGTGCTCATAATGCTATCTGTTTCTTGCCGTGATTGTACTTCAGACACATCAGTTTTTGATAAACGTAAAACAAACTGTACGATGACTAAAAAATAGAGTAGAACAGTTAGTATCGCAGCAATTACAGATAAGGTTTTGCTCAATTTAATTGAACGATTTTTTTTATCCAAAACCAATTTATGCAATGTCAAAATGGAGGCTTGAACCTTGACTACATTCCCCGCATTAAGTGCACTAAGCATCGGGGTCATATCATAGTCAACTGGAGATAAGTGTTGTTTAATAGAAGGAATATTTATCGCTCTTTCGCTAGATGCCCCATTCAATATAGTGCGACCACCATTTTTTATAACATCAACTTCATCAATAATGCGTTTAGACAAACCATCTTGACTTACATTGCGCTGCAATGTTTGTACGACATTCACATACTCCATCGCCACTACACTATTGCGTTGAATAATGTTATTCACTAACAAATATAGTAAAAAGAATACAAAAAAAGCCGTCGTTGAAATAAACAAACCACGGTATTTAGCGATACTGTTTTTCCACATAATTATCTCTCGCTCTCATACATTTATATATTGAACTATAGCTAGCAGTTGTAAATAGCCGTTCTTATTCAAAACCAAACATCACGATGAAATAAGTCGCTTAAGGAATATCAACCTAACTCATCGCTTACGACACGATAATTAGGGTCTTCCATTACGTTGACTTCACACAGGTTTCCCGCTCGTTTAAGTAACTGACGACATTCAGGGCTTAAGTGACGCAAATGTAAGTTTTTACCTGCCGCTTGATATTTTTCTGCTAGATTGTCTAAGGCTTCAATGCCGGAATGATCGCTTACGCGCGAGCGCTTAAACTCAATCACTACGTGTTCGGGGTCATTCTCTATATCGAATAGATCTTTAAAATAAGCGACAGAGCCAAAGAAGATAGGACCACGCAAATCGTAAACTTTATAACCGTTATCGTCGATATAGGTATCAACCAAAATATGCTGAGCATGCTTCCATGCAAAAACTAATGCAGATACGATAACGCCCACAATCACCGCAATCGCCAAATCCGTTGCAACGGTCACTGCGGAAACTAATACAATAATAAATATATCGGTTGCAGGAATTTTACCCAGCAAGCGTAAAGATGACCATTCAAAAGTTCCTAGCACCACCATAAACATAACGCCCACTAGTGCTGCTAATGGAATGATTTCAATCAACGATGAACCGAATAAGATAAACAGCAATAGTACAATCGCAGCGGTAATACCGGATAAACGACCACGGCCACCAGAGTTAATATTAATCATACTTTGACCGATCATCGCACAACCACCCATGCCTCCGAAGAAGCCATTAGTCGTGTTAGCGATACCTTGACCAATACATTCACGATTACCTTGTCCTCGTGTATTAGTGATTTCATCAATCAACGTTAATGTCAGTAATGATTCAATGAGACCAATAGCCGCGATGATGGCCGCATAAGGAAGAATAATCCATAGAGTTTCAAGCGTGAATGGCACTGCTGGAATAGCAAAACTAGGCAACTCACCTTTTAAGGTTGCAGTAGCCGCTTGCTCGACAGGTAACATATCACGCACAAAGTCGAGTACGTTACGTGCATCTAAATTGAAACCAACAACTATTAATGTGACGGCAACGATAGCGACTAACCCTGCTGGGACTGCGGTGGTGAACTTAGGCAAAAAATGCATAATTAACATGGTCAGCATAATCAGTGCTGCCATAATATATAAGGTTGAACCTTGCATCCATGTCCACATACCTGAAGCGTCTACGACTTTGAACTGCCCAAGCTGAGCGAGAAAAATCACGATAGCTAAGCCATTGACAAAACCCAGCATCACCGGATGTGGAACAATACGGATATATTTACCCAGTTTAAATATGCCCGCCAAGATTTGTATAAGACCTGCTAATAACACCGCAGCAAATAAATACTGAATGCCATGGACCGCCACTAATGACACCATCACCACAGCGGTTGCGCCGGTTGCACCTGAAATCATGCCGGGGCGACCGCCAAAAATACTGGTTAATAAGCCCATCATAAAAGCAGCGTATAAACCCACCATAGGCTCCACACCTGCAACAAAGGCAAAAGCCACTGCTTCTGGCACCAACGCTAGTGCAACGGTAATGCCGGATAGCACATCGTTTTTTACATTGTGGGTATTATTGGTAATTAAAGAGAACATAATCGAATTAACACTCGGCAAATTAAAAAGAACAAAAGGTAATATTAGGTATATCCATGAACCAAAAAAGCGAGATTCTAAGAATCTCGCTTTACAGATGGTTTGTCTAAAAATTAATGTGCAGAGTTTACAGCAACAAACGCCTTACGTCAGCAATCACACTATTAAGATAGGTGAAAAAACGACCTGCATCACCACCATTAATGGCACGATGATCGTAAGATAAACACAATGGCAACATATTGCGCGGAACGAATTCGTTACCATTCCATTTTGGTTTTATTTCTGCTTTCGATACACCCAGAATAGCGACTTCTGGCGCATTAACGATTGGCGTAAAGCCTTGACCACCCATAGCCCCTAAGCTTGAGATGGTAAAACAGCCACCCTGCATATCTTTAGGCCCTAACTTACCGTTACGGGCTTTATCGATAATTTGCATAAACTCTTCGGCTAATTCCCAAAGGCCTTTTTTATCCACATCACGAATAACAGGAACCACTAAGCCGATAGGGGAATCTACCGCCACACCAATATTGACATATTTTTTCTGCACAATATGTTCGCCATCGTGATGCATAGACACATTAAAACTTGGCTCTGCGACTAACGCAGCGGCGCACGCTTTTAACAAAAACGGTAATGGTGTTAGCTTAACACCGCGCTTTTCTGCTTCCGCTTTCAGTCCCTTACGGAAGTCTTCTAAATCCGTAATATCGGCATCATCAAACTGAGTAACGTGAGGAATGTTAAGCCAGTTGCGCTGCATATTAGCGGCGGTAAGCTTTTTGATTTTACTCATTGGCAACATTTCTATATCGCCAAACTGAGAAAAGTCTACCGCAGGTATTGCAGGAATGCCTGAGCCGCCGGTTGCGCCAGAAGCCGCTGCTGCTGGCGATACTTTTTGTCCAGTCATTACTTGCTTAACGTAGGTTTTCACATCGTCTTTAGTGACACGACTACGCTCGCCAGTACCATTGACCTGCGTAAGATCGACAGCCATTTCGCGAGCGAATTTACGTACGGCTGGACCAGCGTAAACATCTAGCGATTGGCTAGCGCTAATTACGGCAGCTTCATCTGGTTTCGCTGTAGATGCTGCCGGCGCTTTTGCGGTGGCAGCTACTGGAGTAGCTTGTGCAGGAGCTGACGGAGAAACTGAGGCCGCTGGCATAGACATAGGCACAGCACCTTCAACACTTAATACCACAAGCTCGCCACCAACAGCGGTCTTATCACCTTGTTGAATACTAATTGAAACCACCTTACCTGCTTTGGGTGAAGGCACTTCCATTGAGGCTTTATCGGTTTCTAGCACAACTAAAGAGTCACCTTCGGCAACTTCGTCGCCCACAGCAACACAAATTTCAATCACTTCGGCATCTTCAGCGCCATCAGGTACTGTAATGGTTTCATTGGCACTAGCCGCAGGTGTCGCGGATGGAGCAGAGGCAGTTTCTGCCGGAGCGGAAACAACTTCTGACGGAGCAGCACCTTCAACGGCTAAGCGTAAGATATCCGCACCTTCTACCGTTTTATCACCTTGCTTAATACTAATAGAAACCACTTTACCCGATTGTGGCGCTGGCACTTCCATAGATGCTTTGTCAGTCTCTAAAACGATCAGAGAGTCACCTTCAACCACTTCGTCACCCACAGCGACACAAATTTCGATCACTTCTGCGCCGTCAGCACCTTCTGGAATAACCACGCTCACTTCTTCTGAAGAAGTTGAGGCAGGAGCGACTACTTTTTCTGTAGCAGGAGCTTCAGCCTTGGTTTCTTTTTCACTGGAGCTTGCTGCAGCAGCTTCGCCCGCAACATCTACCTCGATTAGGGCATCGCCTTCTGATACTTTATCGCCCACTTTGACACTTAAGCCAACGACTTTGCCTTCAACGGGACAAGGGATTTCCATTGATGCCTTATCAGTTTCCAATACGATTATATCTTGTTCTTTTTCAACGCTATCGCCCACGGCGACAGAAATTTCGATAATTTCGGCGCCTTCGGTGCCGCCAATATCGGGAACAGAAACGGTTTGTGTAGTCACTGTTGTTTATCTCCTAGCATGTGATGAGTGTTTACACACTCATCGGGTTAACTTTATCAGCATCAAGACCGAAGTCCTTAATCGCCTTGCTTACAACGCTTGCTTTAATTTTACCTTCATCCGCCAAGGCTTTTAGTGCAGCGACTGTGACATAATAACGATTCACTTCAAAGAAGCGGCGTAGCTGTTCACGGCTATCACTGCGACCAAAACCGTCGGTACCTAATACCGTAAACGATGCAGGTATAAAATCACGTAACTGCTCAAAATGAATTTTCATATAATCAGATGCGGCAACGACAGGGCCTTTCGCGTCGGCTAATTGTTGTGACACATAAGACACTTTTGCTTCTGCTTCGGGGTGCATCATATTGTAGCGATTCACATCTTGGCCTTCGCGCACCAATTCGTTCACACTGGTCACACTCCACACGTCCGCTTCTACGCCATAATCGTTACGTAGAATATCTGCTGCGGCTTCTACTTCACGTAAAATAGTGCCCGAACCCATTAGCTGTACGCGGTTTTTCTTCTTACTCTTACCGGCTTGTAACTGATAGATACCTTTGATGATACCTTCTTCCACGCCTTTTGGCATTTCAGGGTGCTGGTAGTTCTCATTCATGGTAGTCACGTAGTAAAAGCAATTTTCTTTATCGCCATACATGCGCTGCATACCGTCTTGGATGATCACGGCTAGCTCGTAGTTATAAGTAGGATCATAAGATTTGCAGTTAGGTATAGTGTTCGCCATCAGCAAACTATGACCATCTTCGTGCTGCAAACCCTCGCCGTTCAATGTAGTACGACCAGCCGTCGCACCAATCATAAAGCCACGCGCCTGCATATCGCCCGCTAACCACGCAAGATCACCAATACGCTGAAATCCGAACATAGAGTAGTAGATATAGAACGGAATGGTAGACACGCCATTGGTACTATAAGACGTGGCAGCAGCAATCCATGATGACATGGCGCCCGCTTCGTTGATGCCTTCTTCTAAGATTTGACCTTTTTCATCTTCTTTATAGAACATGATTTGTTCTGAGTCATGAGGTACATACTTTTGACCCGCCGCGGCGTAAATACCTACTTGGCGGAACATACCTTCCATGCCAAAGGTTCGTGCTTCGTCTGGCACAATGGGCACCACACGCTTACCCATTTGCTTGTCTTTTACCAAGGTCGATAAAATACGAACAAATGACATAGTGGTTGAAATTTGACGATCACCCGTACCGGTTAGCTGTGATTTAAATGCATCTAGGGCAGGAATAGTCAATTCTTCTACTTCGCTACGACGCGCAGGTAAATAGCCACCTAATTTTTTACGTTGCTCGTGTAAATAAATCATCTCCGGGCTATCTGCCGCTGGGCGATAGTACGGTAGGCCTTTTAACTCTTCATCAGAGAAAGGCAGACCAAAGCGATCACGAAATTGCTTCAAGCTTTCGGCATCGAGTTTTTTGACAGAGTGAGTTTCATTAATCGCTTCACCCGCTTCACCCATGCCATAACCTTTAACCGTTTGTGCAAGCACAACCGTTGGCTGACCTTTGTGAGCTACCGCTTGTGCGTAAGCTGCGTACACTTTATCCGCAGAGTTACCACCACGATTTAGTTGATAAATCTCTTCATCGCTCATATCACTGACTAGCTCAAGTAGCTCTGGATATTTACCGAAGAAATGTTCACGAGTATACGCGCCACCGTGAGCCTTACATGCCTGTAGTTCACCATCAACGACTTCGTTCATACGCTTAACGAGCAAGCCAGTAGTATCTTTCTCTAATAAACGATCCCAGCCAGCGCCCCAAAGCACTTTGATCACATTCCAACCCGCACCGCGGAAAACGCCTTCTAGCTCTTGTACAATTTTACCGTTACCACGAACAGGGCCATCTAAACGCTGTAGGTTACAGTTAATCACAAAAGTAAGGTTGTCTAGGTTTTCGCGAGCAGCCAAAGAAATAGCGCCCAAAGTTTCTGGCTCATCACATTCGCCATCACCTAGAAATGCCCACACCTTGCGGGCTTTATTTTCTTCTACCAAACCACGTGCGGTTAAGTAGCGCATAAAACGCGCCTGATAAATAGCAGTAATAGGGCCTAAGCCCATTGATACAGTCGGGAACTGCCAGTAGTCCGGCATAAGCCATGGGTGAGGATAAGACGATAAGCCTTTGCCATCCACTTCGCGACGGAAGTTATCTAACTGCTCTTCATCTAAACGCCCTTCCAAATAAGAACGTGCATACATGCCCGGTGAACTATGGCCTTGGTAATACACTAAATCGCCCAAACGACCATTGCCGTCGGCGTGGAAAAAATATTCAAAACCTGTTTCATATAACACTGCCGCCGACTGATAAGAGGCGATGTGCCCACCTAAGCCATCGTCGTTACTATTGGCTTTCATTACCATCGCCATCGCATTCCAACGAATCAATGAGCGAATGCGGCGATCCATATCCGGCTTACCCGGTGCTTTGATTTCATTTTCTGTCGCGATGGTGTTTACGTAGGGAGTACGTATAAGAGAGGGAACATCAACACCTTCACTACCCGCTTGTTCGCTCAGTTGCTGAAGGATTTCGGAAGCACGCTGCTTTCCGGCATGTTTGACTAATGATGACAGCGCATCAAGCCATTCTTGAGATTCAATATCGTGGGCCATTTTCTCTCCTAAAGAACAAGCTAACGAGCTTGTCAGATGTGATAAACGAATTCTGAGCTATTGATGGTAGGGATCAAGCGAGACACGCGAGCCTAAAAGATAAAAACCTATCAATAATTATGTAGTAATCTTACACAACTTCCCGCTTAGTTTCAATGTGACCCACTTTAACCGCTGTAGCTTTTGCAAATACTTTCGTAAAAACAGGAAATCTTATTAAAATCTACGGAAAATCTCTTGTTTTATGTAAAACTAACCCTCTCAAAATGTAATAAAACTACAAAAAACAGCAAATCAACTACACGCTAATGAACCACACACTTTAGTATAGAAGCTATTTTTGAGTTTAATAGCTTTTTACATTTGCTTTTACATACCTGTTTTACATACCTGCTTTTAAGCTGAGCGTTAACCCCGAAATTGAGCGCCAATCATTACACCAGCCATTTAGCTGATTATTCAGACAATTACCGATAACGATAATATTCCTGCTCTTCACTAAATATTATTTCTTTGCTTGCGACGTCTTTATTGGCAACAAACCACATTAAACGCTCTGAATTTAATAAGGTGCTCTTATAATAGGCACGTAATTGTTGCGAATTGATGTCATTAATTTGCTCAACCAAGCTATCACGATAATCAAAGTCTTCATTGGACTTCAATACATTCTGCCAATACCGGCTGGCCTTTGCTGACAATGTTTGTGGTGTTTCGAGTAATTTAGTGGAAACGGAACGCTTGAAGCCACTTAAATCATCGGGTATCAACACTTCTGATTGATTTAAAAATGCCTCTATCGCCTGCTTAATCTCATCTACGGAGGCACTCGGTGACTGCACGATGAAAAAAGAACCTGGCACATCTTTAATCGTCATGCTTGTTAGAAAAACGATGTAACCTAATTGCTGCTCGGTGCGTAATTGCGAATAGAATGCCGAATCCAGCACTTGCCGTAGCAACACCATATTCGCTTGATTTGACAAACTATCGCTTGTCCCTTGGACATATAAGCCGACCGCCGTATCTCCGTGATCAACATTCAGGCTCACCTGCGGAATGTGTTTGGCGCCCTCTTCGAGAACAGGAAACTTAACTACTTCTGCTGACGCAAGCGCTTGATCGCCCAGTTGCACCCACTCTTGTAACGTCGACTGCCACAGACTCTCGTCGTCGCTATTCACATTACCATAAATCAACGCGCTCACTTGGGCGCCCTGCAACCAACGAGAAGCAAAATCCTTGAGTTCCTGAAAACTGATAGTCTCAAGCTCTTTGACAATACGACTATCGGAAGCATAAGGGGAAAACAAGCTAACTGGTAACTGACCAAAGAGTTGCTTGTAAGGTGTTTGTTGCTGCGTGTTGTTAAGCTGTCTAGTTAGCTCGATTTTTAATTGATCAAAACGATCGACGGATAACACCGGTTGTTGTACCTGCGCACTCAACATTGCCAGCAATACTGGCATTTTATTGTTATAGCCTTGCACGCTAACATCAAAACCACGGCTGTTAGGCGACAAGGAATAGCCAAGTCCCGCCAAAGAGGCTGGGTAGCTATTTTCATTGAGCTGGTCGTTGATCATATTAATGAGCAACTGATTTAGCGCAGAAGAACGGGGAGACGATGCGGCTAACGGTGACTGCACACGTACAAAAGCATTCGCTTTAGGCACCTTAAAACTGACATCTTGTTTAATCCATAAAATAGATTCAGCTTCATCATCTGAGACTGTTTTTAAGACGACTTTTTTCGGTATCGATAACGTTTTATCAGTCTCAAACAACTCTGCATTAGTAGGGATAAAAATGTTTTTAGCCGGTAGAGCGTACTGCTGAATTAATGCATCCGGTAGCACTACGCGCTCAGCACGTAGGGGTTGAACGGTATAAGGGACTTGATATTTTTCTGTTATTTGATCAGTTTCTACTTCGGGAAATACTGTACTGACGAAAAGGTTATTCGGCGTCATTCTCGATAAGAGCCCCTCAATTAACTCTGCATCGAAACGTGTGTAACGATAGTTGGCGCTAATCACTTCGGCTGCAGGATAGTCATGCAAGCTATCGGCAAGACTACTTACCGCGCTAATCGCTCTGCCCTTTTCTCGGAATTGAAAAGCAATGTTAGCCATACTCTGCTCTTCTGCGTAACGCCATTCTTCAATACCACTTTGCTTAATAACGTCTAGAGCATGAAAAACCACCGAACGAATATCTGCCCGATGCTTTACACCTTCTTTTGTTAAACTAACACTGACGTTGAAGGTCGCATTACCCGCACCCGCATCACCACCACCCGCCGATAAACCTTCGGCCCAGCCCTTGGCTTTCAAAAGCGACAGTACACTTCCTTCACCTTCGTGCCCCAACAACGAACCCAAATAGCTCAACGGTTTTTCGCCGTAATAAGCCTTCACTGAAGGCAATGGAAATACCATCGACATTTGTCGAGTATCTTTTATTGGTTTACTGATGACTTCGAACGGTAAACGCGCTGAATCAAACAAAGGGATAAATACATCATCTTGCTTAACATCACGCAAAGGAATTTGCACAAAACGATCGTTGACTATTTTTTCTAGGTCACTAATGGACTCTTTGCCCAGTACTACCAAGGCCATTTGATGAGATGAATAATGTGCTTGATAGAACTCAAGTAGATCATCTCGCACGTTATCGTTAGGTCTATTAGCAAGTGTTTCTACACTACCGACGCTAAATTTAGCATAAGGATGCTGAGGGTTTATTTGTTGACGGTACACATCGTAACCACGACGGGAATCATCTTTTATTTTTGCTTGATATTCCGAATGCACGGCATTGCGCTCACGATCAACGTAAGCTTGATCAAATAACGGAGCAATAAAAAATTGCGCGAAACGATCAAGCGCAGGTTCTAGCTGCTCAGCATCTATATCAAAAAAATAATTAGTATGTTCGGCACTGGTGTAAGCATTATGACTGCCGGCATTATTATCAATAAAGGCTTGATAGGCAGCCGCTTCTGGATATTTTTCTGTCCCCAAAAACAACATATGCTCTAAAAAATGTGCGAGCCCTTCTCGGTCAGCGGGATCATCGGAGCTTCCTACATGTACATCAAGAGAAGCTGCCGCTTTATCTGCTTGCGGATCGGATATCAGTAACACTTTAAGCTGATTATCCAAGACCATATAATGATACTCACGATCATCTATTTGACCTTTTTCTATTTCAACAGAATTATTTTCGGCATTAATTTTTCTGGCATTTTTTTTATTAGGCTCAGTTTGCATATTGATATCTTGCACATCGGATATATCACTAGGCGACGAACTCATTGCATTAGATAACGGAGAAAAAATACTGGATATAACCACTCCCCCAATCAAAGCGGTTGTTAATACTACGGTTCGAAAACGATACGACAGCAGAACTCCTGACCAAGAAAAATCTAGCATAAAAGTAATAACCTTGAATAAATAAAAATATCATCGAGCATACTGTGCTAAACAACATTAACTGTACGTACTTTAATACGTAGAAATTAGCTAACTGGCTTTTCTATCTCTACATGTGATGAACCGCCGCGCTCAGATTGCGGGGATGGCCAAGCATTAATAATGGCTTTTACCAGTGTCGCCAAAGGAATAGCAAAAAACACACCCCAAAACCCCCATAATCCACCAAAAATTAATACAGCTAAAATAATCGCTACCGGGTGAAGCTTAACCGCTTCAGAAAATAGTAAAGGCACCAAGACATTTCCGTCCAAGCCTTGAATCACAAAATAGACAATGGTGAGATACAACAGTTCGTATCCCCATCCCCACTGGAAGAAGCCGATAAGCAATACAGGAATAGTGACCAGCACAGCTCCTACATAAGGAATAACCACCGACAAGCCCACTGCCAAGGCTAATAATACGGCGTAATTCAACCCTAATATTGTGAAAGATATATAGGAAACAATACCTACCACTAAAATCTCAATCACTTTACCGCGAACATAATTAGCAATTTGCTGATTCATCTCGGCAAATATTTTATTCATCACTGGCCGCTCTTTAGGCAGCAAAGACCCAACCCAAGTGAGCATTGACTGGCTATCTTTTAGAAAGAAAAAAACCAGTAACGGTACTAATACCATATATAACAAACCCGTGAGCAACACCGGTAAATTAGCCACTGAAAATGACACGACCACCTGACCAAATGAGGCTAATCGAGTGCTGGCATGGAGTATCAGTTGCTCCACCTGCCCCTCGGTAATAAATGTCGGATAAGACTCAGGTAAGTGCAGCAATAAATCCCGCCCTTGTGTCACCATGCGTGGCAGCTCTTTTGATAAGCTCAGTGCTTGCTCCCACAAAGCGGGAATAATAAACACTAACGCTAACACCATGACACTAATCAAAAAGGTAATCGCTACTGCCACCGCAGACCAATGAGGCAAACCTTTATTTTTTAACGAGACCATCATTCCTTGCATTAAAAAAGCAATGATAATCGCTGCTAGCACCGGCCCCAAAACATCGCCCAAACTCCATATAACGACAAACGACAGCGCTAACAACACGACAACCAATACCGCTTCTTCATTGTGAAAATAACGATCAATCCATGTGCGAATAATAGGGATCATGATATGAGAACTCTCTGATAAAAATGTATATTAGGTATCAATAATGTCTTGAAAAATAAGTGTTTGATAATCGCTTTATTAATAGTTATTGGGTTATTAATATATCGAATGGAATTACATGAACTCAATCCGTCTTCCACCCGCCTATCCACGTTTTATTCGCGGATGAGATCTTATGCCAGATTACCTGAATAAAAACTGATGGCTCATATTAGGTAGCTCATGCTTTTTGAATAACATAACGATAATGGTCTTGGTGCTCCAAAAATTCAACCATGACATGTGCAGTTAACGCTACGAAAGCATGAAAATCGCGAACAGAGCCTGCATCGGTGGCCAGCACTTCAACACACTCGCCAGCGTCAATTTGGTGTAAACCTTGTTTAGCTTTCAGTAAAGGCAAGGGGCAAGATAAGCCCTTTGCATCGATGGTTTTTGCAATTATCATAAGGGGAAATAGTGAACTCAATAATCGTTATTATGTCTGATGGTGTCAGTCAATCATTTGCTGCCGTAGGATAACAAATACCGCATGACTTACCAGCATACAAGGGAGAAATTTACATTAAATTATTTATACGCTACGCACGATTATTCGTCTTATTAACGGTGGCAATAACCCTCCCTAGCGTTGCACTTGAGCTTGTACCCGGTAATGGGGGGGGGCAAGAGGTAGGCACTCGCAACGAATCCATCACCAACTCTTCAAGCACTATACAACTACCTAGTATTGGTCGCATTAGTCAGGCAGCTACCGCTGAGGAGCAGCGTATAGGTGCTGCTTGGCTAAAACAATATAGACGGCAAGTACCTACATCGAACGATGCCATTATCACATATTATCTAGAGGACTTACTCAGCACACTCGCCTCCCACAGTGATATTTACAATACCTCCCTGTCACTCGTCGTTGCTAAAAACTCTACACTCAATGCATTTGCAGTACCGGGTGGCGTCATAGGCATTCATACCGGTTTATTACAATACGCGAAAACGGAGCAACAACTAGCGTCGGTGATTAGTCACGAATTAGCACATTTAAGCCAACGGCATTATGCGCGAGGCGTAGAAAAGCAAAAAGGACAGACACTCAAAATAATGGCAGGTTTACTCGCGGGACTTATTTTAGCCGCAAACAGTGATGGCGATGCAGGTGCCGCGGCAATATCCGCTACGCAAGCCTATGCTATTGATCAGCAATTACGCTTTACTCGCTCTTTTGAAAGAGAGGCGGATCGTATCGGCATGAGCATTATGGCCAAAGCCGGCATGAGCCCACACGCCACCGCAGAAATGTTTGAGGAGATGGATAAACTGACTCGCTTTTCATCTAAGCCTCCCGAGTTCTTACTCACACACCCGCTCACCACTAACCGACAAATTGATGCGCTTAACTTAGCAAGGCAATATGCTAAAAAAGTCATACCGGATAATATTAATTATCAGTTTGTAAGAGCGCGCGCCATTTTAGAA
>AEVK01000117.1 GCA_000209515.2 gamma proteobacterium IMCC1989 | reverse complement strand
AAGAAAGTAACAATATAAAATAACAAGATAGTGTTAGGAAAAATTAAGAAATTAAAATCACCCCGGACGGTAGTGGGATTAAGCCCGTGTTATTTCCGCGTTTCAATCGGTTCAACTTCTACTTCTACTCTATTTTTATGCGACTCTGTTTATTGGAAAAGTCATGATGAGCAACTAAGATGGGACAGACCGCCTACTGCAAAAAATTCAGGCGGTTTTAATCTATAGTATTTTTCCTCTATTTCTTTTGACTGCTCTGCGTACGGCTGTGTCATTACGTCTTGCAACTCTCGAATGAGGGAGTAGTTTCCAGTCGTTGCTTGTTGGTAAGCCGGCGCAACAAACCATTCTCGCAAAATATATTTTGGGTTGACGAGTTTCATTCGCCTAGAAATTTCTTCGTTAGATCGGGGCGAAGTAGCATTTTTGTCGCGGGAGTTGTTGATGAGCACTTTCCATTTGACGAGCCATTCGGACCAACGCTCGTCGATCCTTTCGGCGTCCGAATCATATCTCGAATGACGATAGAAGCTTTTCTTAAGCGGAGCAATGTCGTCGGGTATCGACGAGAGTTCGCGGAAGAAAATAGTGTAATCGACCGGCGTGTGCATCATCAGCGTTTCTAACTCGCTGAATAGTGATGGGTGAAACGCGCTAAGCCCTAGTTTATTTGCCCACATTTTTTCCATTTGCGCGAGCATCACTTTCGGGAAGTCATGTTGAATCTCGTCGAGGGCTAAAAGAAGCTCTTGGTGAGATGCCAGTAAAGGCCGTAAAGTGGAACAAAACATGTCGAAGTTGCGTTGTGCTGCGTTGGGTTGGTTCATGAATGAGAAGTGTTCTCCGCCACCCGTCCAAGGCTGATAATACGGGTTAAATACATCGCAGAAACCGAAGGGGCCGTAATCTAGTGTAAAGCCACCGGCTGCACAGTTGTCGCCGTTAAAGTTGCCTTGGCAAAAACCGACGCGAATCCAGCTCGCAATCAGTGACGTGAGACGATCACGAAATTCGCGCGCCAGTAATATGGTTTTTTCTGGAGTACTGAGTTGTTTGTCGATGACGTCTGCGTACTCACGATCAATCAAGTGCAAGACAATTTGTTCGAGCTCTTCTTGCGCTTTCGGATGTTCGTTTTTACGAGTACGGCGAGCAAAAAGTTCGAGCTGACCCACGCGAAGAAATGACGGTGCGACACGTGTTGAGATGGCTGTGGCTTCAGATATCATCATGTCAGGATTCTCCGAGCGCGAGCCCTCCGAGTACCATGGTCGCTGTACTTTTTCGGTTTTTGACACATACAAGCTCAAAGACCGAGATGTGGGTACGCCCAGTGCGTGCATATGCTCCTGCGCTAAGAACTCGCGAATGCTCGACCGCAAAACAGCGCGACCATCTGCGCCGCGGCAGTATGGTGTGCGGCCACCACCTTTTAGTTGCATCTCCCAGCGTTGATTGTTGATGACGGCTTCAAGCACGGAAACGGCACGACCATCGCCATATCCGTTGCCGGTGCGGAACGGGCACTGCTGGGTGTATTCAGTGCCGTAGATAGAAAGTGCATATCCCGTTGCCCAGCCGACGTTGCGCATGGGTTTTGGAGCCTGAGAAATGTCGCCGGAGAACATGCGGAGGAAGTCGGACGACTCCGCCATGCTGTCGGCGAATCCAAGCTCGGTAAAAAAGTGTTTGCTGTGCGCGACATACTCTGGATCTTTGATTGGCGTAGGCTTGACCGGAACGTAATGTCCGCTAAAGACTTGTCGCGGTTCGTGATCAACCCCGTTTGCGGTTGACTCAGGATCACAGTTGAGTGTATCCATGAGGGAGTAGTTGGCTAACTTCGCAAGATCGTCGAGCGTTGATATAATTGCAGAATTTTTTTGGGGTGGTTGATTCGTCATAGTTGTTTATACCACTGTTTATGTCACTGTTTGTAACAAGTTATACCAAAGCTCGTAAAGGTAAATTGTATCCAAGCTATATTGATCTCGATGGCACGGTCGCTACTATCGTCATTATGCTATGGTTATTTTTCTTCAGGTTGCTCTTTAGGTTGCTCTTTCGATTTTTCTTTTTGTTTTTCTATTTTTTGAATTTCGATTTTCTTTTTCATGGCGACGGCCATTAATATTATTCCAACAACAATAGCGCCTCCACGGATGAGCCATCCGATTGTTTCGCCCCAATGATTAGTCCACATAAATATTCTTAATTCATATCCAAATTGACTGAATAGTATCGAGCCAATGCCCCATATTAATATATATTTTCCGATATCCTTCATCTTATAACTTCTCTTTTAAATGGTATAACGCGATAGGTTTTTCGCTACTTATCTTGATGCCCAAATTGTAAGGCAGCCAATGTTTGGTACTTAGGTGAGCTGATCAGTAGTTGTTGGTGGCTGCCCTCAGCAATCATACGACCGTTTTCCATGACAATGATACGGTCGGCGTGGATAACGGTGGCTAGGCGGTGGGCAATGATGAGTGTGGTGCGTTTCTTCATCAGTTTATTTAAGGCTTTTTGTACCCAACGCTCACTTTCTGAATCTAGGGCGCTAGTGGCTTCATCTAATAATAAAATATCGGGGTCATTTAAAATAGCTCTCGCAATAACAATACGTTGCTTTTGGCCGCCACTCAGTCGTACCCCGTTTTCACCTAAGAAACTGTGATATTGATCGGGTAGCTGAATAATAAAGTCGTGAGCATAAGCGGCTTTTGCTGCGGCGATGACTTCCTCGTCACTCGCTTCGGGTTTGCCATAACGAACATTATGCATAACGTCAGCGCTAAATAGGATAGGTTGCTGCGGGACTAAGGCCATTTGCCGACGAGCGGAATGTAAATCTAGTTGCTGTAAAGGAATATTATGTAATCGTATTTCGCCAACTTGTGGATCGTAAAAGCGTTGCAATAATTCAAACAGGGTACTTTTTCCTGCACCGCTACTGCCTACCAGTGCAATAGTTTCGCCTTGCTTGATGACCAAATTAATGTCGTCTAAAGCACAAAAATCTGGCCGACTGGGATAGCTAAACGTCACGTGATTAAATCCAATGTGATTGTCGCTATAGTTTTTTATATGGCTTTCGATATGGTTATCGCTATGAGTGTGATGCGATAGATTTTCATCTCGATCAGTTTTGTGCAGCGTGGTTACTTCGTTGGAATTGGGGGAGCGAATCAAGGCGTTAACCGATAATAGTTCTAGCAAGCGTTCGGTTGCCCCTGCGGCTCGTTGTAATTCACCCAGTACCTCGGAGACCGCCGCGATACCACCGGCAACCATTACCGCATAAAAAATAAATGCGGCCAGTTCTCCGCCGCTCATATTGCCGACTAAAACATCCTTTGCGCCAACATAAACCATTACCCCGATGGCAGAAAAAGCAAATGAAATCACTAAGGCAGTTAACAAACCACGATTCATAATACGTTGCTTGGCAACCAAAAAAGCATTTTCTACTTCTTTGGCAAAGGCATTGCGTTCATTTTCTTCACGGGTATAACTTTGCACAGTTTTAATTTGCTGCAGTATTTCGCCTGCATAAGTGCCCACGTCGGCGACACTGTCTTGACTCGCTCGCGATAGCGTACGCACACGTTTACCGAAAAACAATACCGGTAGAATAATAATGGGCAGCGCCCCAAAGACCACTAAGGTCAATTTGGCATTGGTGATCAGCAACATAAATAAGCCCCCCACAACTAAAAGCAGTGAGCGCAGAGCAAAGCTGATACTCGAACCGATAATCGACTGAAGCAAGGAAGTATCTGTGGTTAGGCGGCTCATGAGTTCGCCCGAACGATTGGTTTCAAAGTAGTTGGGTTCTAAGGTGATCAAGTGATTAAACACGGCCTTACGAATATCGGCGGTGACTCGCTCACCGAGCCAAGTGACCAAATAAAAACGCGCGAAGGTTCCTAGCGATAGCAATATCACCACGCTTAAAAATGACCATAAAATAGTGTTGAGCTTACTGAGCGATCCTCCGACAAACCCCTCATCAACAATTAACCGGACGCCTTGGCCCAGAGATAAATTAAGGCCAGCGGTGAGCATTAGTGACAATATGGCTAAAAACAATACCCAACGATAAGGCTGTAAAAAAGGCCATAAGCCGGTCAACATAGCAAGACCCGCTTTGTCAGGTGTGGTTTTTGGGTCTTGCACAGCGGACGAATCGTTTTTCATAGTGTGTTTTGTGGATTATTGAGGTTGGTTGGATGTTATTGAAGCTGGTTGAAGAGAAGGGCTAGCTAGTCTAGCTAAAATGACTCGTTATAACCATCACCGTAAAAGATACTTCCATTTATTACATATTAAGAGCTACATATTAATACCTAAATCTGATTGGTGATAACGAAAAATCAGTCTTATACTAAAGGTAAGTCTACAGTATAAGGGCTTTTGTCCAATGGCAATCCGTCGCAGTAATCCGTCGCAGTATTCCATCATAGTAGCGCCTAAAATATGAATCCCTCAATAAAACAGATTTCTATCGATCAATTGCAAGTGGGTATGTTTATTACGGAAGGTAATAGTGAGTGGGTACCTAACGAAAACTATAGTCGTAAGGGCATGGTTAAACGAGCTGAAGTTATCGAACAAATCCGGGCTTTGGGGGTGAAAGAGCTCTATATTGACACGTCTCTAGGTAAGGATGTTGAGCCTGCTAATGCTGTGAAGAATAAGGCATCTAAGCCTCTCCCGGTTCCCAAAGTGTCTCTTGCTAAAGAAATAGAGAATGCCAAAGCAATGCAGTCGGAAGCGACGGCGCTTATCAGCCGCTGCATGGCAGATATTAAAATGGGCGCAGCTCTAGAGCTTACCGAATTTACCGATATCTCTGGCCGAATGATTGAGTCATTGTCACAGAACTATAATGCGCTTGCCTGTGTGACCCAATTAAGAGAAAAAGATCGCTACCTAATGGAGCATTCATTCAACGTGAGTGTATTAATGGGCATACTGGCGCATGCACTTGGCTATAGCGGTGATACATTGCAAGAGATGGTCACGGGTGCCTTGCTCCATGATGTCGGAAAAATTCGTATAGCCGATGAGATTTTGCATAAGCCCGGTGGGTTCTTGCCCGAAGAATGGGACGAGATGAAAAGGCATGTGACTTATGGCGAAGAAGTACTCCAAAAAACACCCTCAATCACCTCCATTATGATGGATATTTGCGCCCAGCATCATGAACGCATAGATGGTAGTGGTTATCCTCGCGGACTCTCTGGTGATCAGATTCCTATTCATAGCCGCATGGCCTCAGTGGTTGATGTCTATGACGCCATTACTGCTGAACGGGTTTACCACAAAGGCATGGCACCTACAGTTGCTTTAAAGAAGCTAATGGAATGGAGTACCGAAGGGCATTTAGACCCACAGTTGGTTCGTCATTTTATCAATGCGATGGGTGTTTATCCTGTCGGTAGTGTGGTGGAGCTAGACAAGCAAAAGTTAGCGGTGGTGCTTGAAGCGAATCCCAACGACCCCAAAAAACCAAAAGTCATACAAATGTATGACCTAAAGATAAGACGTTACGTGAATAAGCTGGCGATTGATCTGGCAGATGAGCGTTGCGGTCGGCATATTGTGAAAGCAGTGTATGCTGAAAGCTATGGCATTAAGTTAGAGGGTTTTATTTAACCAGCGTATGTTTCTTCTGCGTAAATAAATCTTCCAAAGTCACCTCAAACGTTTCCCGTGCATACTCTTCAACACTCGCGCGACGCGTAAAGTAGTCATTCAACCAGCTCTCGGTATCTCGGTCTAATGCAGCATCTGTTTTATCTGGGATAGGTTTGTTGGTGGTGGTAGGTTTGTTGGTGG
>AEVK01000118.1 GCA_000209515.2 gamma proteobacterium IMCC1989 | reverse complement strand
CTCCTCCCATAATCAGAAGACCAACCGTCATTGAGACCATTAACTCAACCAAACCCAGTCCATGTTCTTTGAACGATTTATGCAAATGTTTTACACTGCGGCTCATTTTCATAGAGCCACCGTTAGTTGATAACAAGTTAAGTTAATAAGATTTCCCGATAAATCTCTAGCACGACTAGGGCAAGCGTTGCCTGCCGCACCTGTACGTTCATCATCCCAGCGTAAGGTAATAGTATAAGACGTAGTCGCAGGAACCCAAGTCACAACACCGGAAGCACTAGGCAAACTCGAACCAATAATGGCATTATTCCACTCTGTGGCATGAGCAGTTAGCACATCACCGGCAACAGCAGCTGCTCCGGCATTCAACGGGTTGGCAGTCATCCCATCAAATTCTCCGCTATCCGCACCGGCAGCGCCAAAAGCTAATATTCTATCGGCCATATCTGCCGTCAATAAATTCACTTCTGATGCAAAAATAGCTCGCTGGTTACTTCCTAAACCTCTTGCCTGCATACTTAATACGCCCAACAAGCCAATAGCCAAAATGACCAAAGCCACTAACACTTCAATAAAACTGGCACCCTGAGCCGATCGTCTATATGAGTACAAAATCACCTTCCTATTTAACAAAATATTATTTCTACAGACCACACTTTTACAAACTATATTTTTACAAACTAACGGAGCCGCTACTATAAAGCCTTTTTGAAGATATCTGCCCATTAGAAGTCGCGGTAAAAATAACGTAAGGAAATAACCCGTTACATTCCACACCAAATTGATCAAAACAAACCGCTGTAAGGTTGTTTAGATCATTTGACTCGTCGGCAGCCGTATCGGGATCATCGCTATTATCCGTCACTTCAAAACCAACAGCCAAACTGGAAATATTTTCCACCTTTAACAAAGTACCGCCAGCTACTATTTCAACCCTCCACCAATTTGCCCAATCAGTATCATTCGCTCCATTGCACGCGTTACCATCAGTGCTGGCACAAACCCTAACATCTTGCGCTCTTACTACCGCTTCACTTCGAGCGTAAGCAAAAATATTAGCTAATCTAGCCGTTGCATTATCTGCATTATTAGCAGAAATCAAATTGGTAAAACTCGGTGCCGCCACCGATAGTAAAACTGCAGCTATTGCTACCGTCACCAGAAGTTCTATCAAAGTAAAACCAAGGTTTACATTACGTTTTTTCATAGATTTGTTATAACACCTTCAAAATAAATTGATACGTGGAGGGGATAAGCGGTTTATTTTGATGCTGGCTGGTCACTTTTTCCAATAAACTTCAGGCAGTAACACGCAACTCTTTAGGTAGAGAAAAACTGATATTTTCAGGCTTGCCCGATAGCTCTTGCGGAGGGCTTGCACCCAAGACCTCCAGTGCAGCAATGACTTGCTGGATTAAAATATCGGGAGCGGAGGCGCCGGCGGTGACGCCGATGGATTGTTTGGCGTTTAGCCATGCGGGGTTAATATCGTCAGCTGTATCGATTAAGTACGCTTCTGTGCCGCAACGTTCGGCTAGTTCACGTAGGCGATTAGAGTTAGAACTGTTAGGCGAACCGACTACCAGCACTAGATCACACTCTAAGGCTAGCTGCTTAACCGCATCTTGGCGGTTTTGGGTTGCGTAGCAAATATCGTCGGTACGTGGCCCTTCAATGTTGGGGAATTTTGCTCGTAATGCAGCGATGACTTTTGCAGTATCGTCCATAGAGAGAGTGGTTTGCGTAACGTAACTTAAGGCTTCAGGGTTTTTGACCACAAGATTATCGACATCTTGCTCATCTTCAACCAGATAAATATCGCCGCCATTCGCGTGATCGTATTGCCCCATTGTGCCTTCAACTTCTGGATGCCCCTGATGACCAATTAAAATACATTCGGTGCCATCCTGGCTGTATTTAGTGACCTCTAAATGCACCTTTGTCACCAATGGGCAAGTTGCATCAAATACGGTTAGTTCACGGCGTTCTGCGTCGTTTTTAACGGCTTTAGCAACACCATGAGCACTAAAAATAACAATTTTGTCGTCAGGAACTTCATCAAGCTCGTCCACAAAGATAGCGCCGCGATCACGTAATGAATCCACTACAAATTTGTTATGCACTACTTCGTGACGCACATAAATGGGCGGACCGTATACATCTAAGGCTCGGTTAACAATATCAATGGCGCGGTCAACGCCAGCACAAAAACCACGTGGGTTTGCTAATTTTACTTGCACAGCCATATACTTTTCATACCCTTTTTTAACGCTCTTATCACAGTTTTCACCCGCTTTACCACGGGACAAAACTCATATTAATGCTGAACAACTGGCTCAACCTTAATGATATCTACTTCAAACAATACCTCTTTACCAGCCAAAGGGTGATTAAAGTCTACCACCACTTCTTCATCGGTAAACTCAGCCACTACGCCAGGAAGCTCTGCTTTTTGTGCATCAGCAAACGATAGTACCAAACCTTTTTCTAGTGTGATGTCATCACCAAATTGATCACGCTTGATTGTTTGTAGGTTACTTGGGTTATGTTGCCCAAAGCCTTTTTCTGGGGGATAGTAAAAATTTCTTTACTGCCTGCGGACAAACCCATAACCACCTCTTCGAAACCGGCTAATAAATTACCATCGCCTACGGTAAACGTGGCTGGCTCTTGTTCAAAAGTAGAGTCAATTAGCTCACCTGATGCCAAGGTAATCGAAAAATGTAGAGTGACTTTTGTTCCTTCAGATACGATTATTTCTTGAGACTCGTTATTAGACATTACGTTATTTTCCTGTTTTTCAAATTCTATTTTTGTGCGGCCAATTAAACAATGCGAGTTAAATGCAATTAACTACGTACGGCTAGCTTTCGTTTTTACGTGGTTCGAAAAATAACATATCAATAATTAAACATGCTGCCCCTAACATAATCGCTGCATCAGCAATATTAAACGCTGGCCAATGGCAGCTCTGACTAGAAAAGATGAAATAAAAGAAAGACAGGCAATCGCTGTTAGCGGTAATATAAAACCAGTCAATAAAGTCGACAACATAGCCTAAATAAATACGATCCCACAAATTACCGATAGCACCGCCCAACACTAAAGACAGCCCCAGTATTTCTATTTTTTTTTCTGAGTTAATACATAAAATCCAAAACACCAGAAACACACTAACCGCAAAGGCAACAACGCCAAGAAAAATACGCTGCCAACCACCCGCATCCGATAAAAAACTAAACGCTGCGCCATAGTTATGTAATAAAGTGAAATTAAAGTATGGCAAAAAAGCTACTGGCTCGGCGTAAGTTAATGCTGCTGTCGCCATCGACTTGGTAAGTTGATCGGCAACAACAATCATTAGAGCAAGACCAAACCACACTAGCTTTTTCTTTGGCTGACTGATACTTAATTTATTTTTCATTAATAAATTAAGCAAAGTAACGAACCTCACCTTCGCCGTCAATATTATCTACACAACGACCACACAGTTCAGGATGCTGCGCGTGCTGTCCCACATCAGGACGTTGATGCCAGCAACGAACACATTTTTCATCTGCATTCGCTTCGACCAATACCGACAAACCTTCTACATCGGTCGCTTCGGCCAATTCAGATACCGGCGAGTCACTAACAATGGCAGATGAGGTGATCAACACAAAACGCAATTCATCTTGTAGGCGTGATAATTGTTCGAGTAATTCACCGCTGCAATACAGCGTGACAGAGGCGGTTAAAGATTTACTGATCACTCCATCGTTACGCTTAGACTCGATCACTTTATTCACCGCATCTTTGACTTGTGCAATCACCGCCCAGTACTCAGCGTTCATATCTGTAACACTTTCTACACTTTCTACACTTTCTGCTTCAGGTAATTCGTACCACTCCGCTAAGAAAACACTCTCTTCGCGGTTAGCTGTTTTAGGCAAGGCATCCCATAACTCATCTGCGGTATAACTTAGTATGGGGGCGATCCAGCGAGTAAACGCTTCGGCAATATGATACAGCGCCGTTTGGGCAGAGCGACGAGCAACACTGTTGGCACCCGTAGTGTATTGGCGGTCTTTAATGATATCTAAATAAAATCCACCCATATCGACGATACAAAAATTATGTAACTTTTGATAAATATTGTGCAATTGATAAGTATCGTAACTATCAACAATCTCTTTCTGTAATTCGCTCGCACGACTCACTGCCCAACAATCCAAGGCAATAAGATCGTTAACCGGCACAAGATCGGTTTCAGGATTAAACCCTTCAAGATTTGCCAGCAGAAAGCGCGCGGTATTACGAATACGACGATAAGAATCTGCTGTGCGCTTTAGGATTTCGTCCGACACACTCATCTCTGCACTAAAGTCAGTGGCAGACACCCATAGGCGCAATACATCGGCACCCAAGTCATTCATCACTTTCTGTGGAGGGATGACATTGCCCACAGATTTAGACATTTTTTTGCCATTCGCATCAACTGTAAAACCGTGAGTTAACACTTGCTTATAAGGCGGCTCGCCATTGATGGTCATCGACGTTTTTAATGACGACTGGAACCAACCACGGTGCTGATCTGAACCTTCTAAATAAAGATCCGCAGGAAAATGTAAACCTGCTCGGTCACGCAGTACCGAATGATGGGTAACGCCAGAGTCAAACCAGACATCTAAAGTGTCGGTCACTTTTTCGTACTGATCCGCATCGTCACCTAACAGTTCTTTTGCGTCTATATCAAACCAAGCATCAATACCTTCTTGCTCGATTTTTTGTGCAACTTTTTCAATGAGCGCCGGAGTATCCGGATGCATCTCTTGGGTTTGTTTATGCACAAACAAAGTAATTGGCACACCCCATGTTCGCTGGCGAGACACACACCAGTCTGGGCTGCCATCAACCATACCCTGAATACGTGCTTCACCCCAATGCGGAATCCATTCTACGTTTTCGATAGACGATTTTATTTTTTGACGTAAATCGTTATGGTTTAACGTAATAAACCACTGCGGCGTTGCACGGTAAATTAATGGGGTCTTGGTCCGCCAGCAATGCGGGAAACTATGTTCGAATTTGGTTTGAAAATATAAAACATTTTTCTCTTCCAATAAGGCAACGATTTTATCGTCGACTTTATACACATGTTCGCCAGCAAAAAACTCAACACCCTCATGGAAAGTGCCATCGCCTTGAATATTATTTAGTGTTTCTATGCCATATTTTTGCGAGACTTGAAAATCTTCGGGTCCATGATCTGGAGCGGTATGCACACAGCCGGTACCCGCATCCGTTGTTACATGGTCACCTAAAATGACAGGTAGCTGACGCTCATAAAAGGGATGTTGTAAAGATAATTTATCTAGAGCGGCTCCATTGACTCGCCCAACCACTTTATATTCTTCAATACTTCCGCAGGCCATCACATCTTCTAGCAAGGCTTCAGCAACAATTAAGCGCTCATTGCCTGCTTGCACAATCACATAATCTAATTCTGCGTTAACACTAACGGCTAAGCTAGACGGCAGTGTCCAAGGTGTGGTTGTCCAAATCAAGACTGACAACGGGCCTTCGCCCGCTAGCGCTTCTCCCTCTACACGCCGACTCAAATCAGCTTCATCTGCAACCGCATAGCGCACATAAATTGAATAAGACACTTTATTTTGATATTCAACTTCGGCTTCTGCCAAGGCAGATCCACCTACGACACTCCAATACACGGGCTTAAATCCGCGCACCAAATAACCGTTCTCTGCGATTTTCCCTAAGGCACGAACGGTGTTCGCTTCGGTTTTGAAATCCATCGTGAGATAAGGATTTTCCCAATCACCCAATATGCCTAAACGCACAAAATCTGTTTTCTGACCTGCTACTTGCTTAGCGGCATACTCACGGCATTTTTGACGAAACGTTTTCACATCCACTTTATGCCCAGCTTTACCTACTTTCTTTTCAACGTTGTGTTCGATAGGCAAGCCATGACAATCCCAACCGGGAACATATGGCGCATCAAAACCGCTCATTGTTTTCGACTTTACAATCACGTCCTTAATAATTTTATTAACTGCATGACCAATATGAATATTGCCATTCGCATAAGGAGGACCATCATGCAAGACAAAAGACTTTCTTCCTTCACGTGCTGTGCGAATGGATTCATAGACTTTATTTTTCTGCCATTTCTCAAGAATTTTTGGCTCTCGCTGAGCAAGATTCGCTTTCATTGGGAAAGTAGTATTGGGTAAATTCAACGTTGCTTTATAGTCGGTCATAGTTAAAAAGTCGTATTGGTTATATGAGTTATGTAAATTGTATTATTGATAAATAAGAATAAAAAATAAAAGTCAGCTGCGCTTAATCAACCACTGCCTTGCTTGCTGTATATCTTTTTGAATTTGTTCTCGCAAATGCTCAAGGCTATCAAAACGTTTTTCTTCGCGAATTTTATGCACAAACTCCACGGTAATTATTTGCCCATAAAGATCATCATTACGATCAAACAAATGCACCTCTAGGATGGGTTTAGTATCGCCCGACACGGTGGGCCGAACGCCTACATTAGCCACACCGGGTAATAATTCACCGCTGTCTAATAAGGTTTTTACGACAAAAACCCCCGATAACGGAGAGCGATAACGATGTAAATGTACATTAGCCGTTGGCGCACCCAACTCTCGCCCCAACTGCTGGCCTTTAACGACCTTCCCACTAATGGTATAGGGCTTACCTAATAAAATGTCGATACTATCGAACGCGGCCAACTCCAGCATTTCACGGATACGCGTACTGCTCACGCGCTTATCATCCACGAGATAAGTAGCTGTGTCCGTAACCGCAAAATCGGCTTTTTCACCAGCGGCTTTCAGCAAAGCATAATTACCCTGTCGCTGGCGGCCAAATTGAAAGTCGTCACCAATAACTAATGATTGAGTACCCAGATGCTCAATAAGAATATGCTGAATAAAATCATCTGCGGGCAACTGACTTAACCAATGGGTGAAAGGCAGGCAAAACACCCTATCAATACCGGAGTCGAACAAAGCTGTTATTTTTTCGCGCAAGCGCATGAGTCTAGCGGGCGCCTTTTCGCCAGAGAAAAATTCGTGCGGCTGAGGCTCGAAGATCATCACCAACGATGGCAACTGCCGCTCTCTCGCTTGCTCAACCACTTGCTGCAAAATTGCTTGATGACCAAGATGCACACCATCAAATGCACCAATTGTCACCACGTTACCATGGTGTTTCGGGCGGATATTATGCAAACCGCGAATAAACTCACGCGAGGACGAGGCAACTACATTATTCACAAGAACAACTCACATCACTCCAGACAATCTCAAAAGAACAGCTATTTGACACCTAAGACTCGTAATTCATCAGAGAGTCCAAAAAAGGTCGCAAGTATAGCTTTTAACCGCTAAAAACGTAAGTCGGTAGCGGTAAATCCCAGCAATCAAACTGGCTTCACATGATGCAAGCGTAAACCTAATACAAAGAGAGCTGACAAATATGCAACCAAACCTGCTCCGCAACAGGCGAGCATCATCATCACTCTCTGCCACACATCAAGCACAGACCAGTCTGGAACAACATAAAACGACCCAAAAAGAACCACGCCCATAACAACATTTGCCACCAGCAAACGTATCAAATAAATGCTCCAACCCGATATTGGCGTGTAAACATTACGCTGACGCAACCCTCGGTATAACAGCCCGGCATTCAACCAAGCAGACAAGGCCGTCGCCAAGGCTAAGCCGACATGGCCAATTTGCCATAAATAATGAAATGGAATGACTAAAATCAGGTTAAACACCATATTCACCGCCATCGCAATGATGCCAATTTTAACGGGGGTTTTAGTATCTTGGCGGGAGAAGTACCCAGGGGCTAACACTTTGATCAACATAAACGCCAGCAAACCCAATGCATAAGCCTGTAGACTCAATGCTGACATTGCGATGTCGCTCGCGTCAGTTTTTCCGTATTCAAATAATACCGTTAAAATCGGCACAGCTAATATAAACAAAGCCACTGCAGCAGGGATGGCAATCAGTAGGATTAAACGCAGCGCCCAATCAATAGTTTGGGAAAATTTTTGTGTATCCTCGCCGACAAATTGCCGAGACAAACTGGGCAAAATAACCGTACCAATTGCAATGGCAAAAATACCTAAAGGCAACTCAACCAAACGATCTGAATAATAAAGCCAAGAAACACTGCCTGTCGGCAAAAAGGAGGCCAGCACGGTATCTAGCAATAGGTTGATTTGCGATACCGACACACCAAAAATCGCCGGCGCCATTAACAACAATATGCGCTTTACGCCCGGATCAGCAAAATCGACTTTAGGTGCAGGCAATAATCGTAATTTCCATAAAAATGGCAACTGAAAACCTAACTGCACCATTCCCGCAGTCAGCACTCCCCACGCTATCGCGACAACCGGCTGCTCAAAGTAAGGGCTTACCCACACTGCAGAGCCTATTAAACAAAGATTAAGCAATACTGGCGTGATGGCGGGCACCGCAAAGCGATCATAACTATTGAGTATTGCGCCAGCAAAACCCGTAAGTGATATCAATAACAGATAGGGAAACGTGATGCGCAACATTTCTTGAGTAAGCGCTAACTTAAAAGGATCATTCCAGAAACCCGGCGCAAACACTAACGCCACTAATGGCGCAGCCAAAACCACAATAATCGTCAATAAAAATAGAGTGAGCCCCAGACAACCACATACGCGGTCAATGAGCCCCTTAACTGCTTCTATCGAGCCTTTTTCACGATATTCCGACAACACCGGCACGAATGCTTGAGCAAATGCACCTTCAGCAAATAAACGACGCAAGAAATTAGGGATCTTGAAGGCAACAAAAAAGGCATCCGCTCCAGCACTCGCACCAATGGTATGTGCGAATACTACATCACGAGCTAAACCTAATACGCGGGAAAGCATGGTCATCATACTGACCACAATACCCGAACGAAACAAACCGCTTGAAGGCACGATAACGGCTTGCCCCGAATCAGGTGGTGATTTTTCTGATGATGGCTTTGATGGAGGTAATGTAGCCACGTAACTGAACCTATATGAAAATCATTGCATGCACGCCAAACAAAGATAAAAATGGCGCAAGAATGTCGCGAGTTTACTGGATAAACACACAAGACTCCATCAAGACATCTTTCTGCAACACCATCACAATAGCGCTGAGCTACCGTTGAGTTATTTTAACCGCTCTTAACACCTTTAAATCAGCTTTAAACTCTCCTCAAGCCCTACTTCGGCCCTACTTATAGTCACCTAGGCATTTTACGCACACAAGACAAATGATTTTAATACATCACTCTGCCACCACCACACCACTTTTGCAGACTAAAATTTGCCCAACACTCAATTGTCACTTGACTTAACTGTGCTGGGTGGCATAATTGCGCACCCTAAATTCCGTATCAGGGCGTTAGGCAAGATTATACAAGTGTTGGGCGAGTTAATGCTATTACTAGCGACTGTTAACGTCCTGATTTATTTGATGAAAATCATTCTTTTTTAAACTTACATATAGGAGCACTGCGGTGGCCAATTCACCTCAAGCTAAAAAACGCGCCATTCAAAGCGAAAAAGCGCGCAAACACAACGCGAGCCTACGCTCGATGACTCGCACCTGCATCAAAAAAGTGCTTTCTGCTGTTGCAGCAGGCGATGCCGAAGCAGCTAAAGCAGCTTATGCTATTGCAGCGCCGACTATCGACAAACTAGCTAACAAAGGCATTATTCATAAGAATAAAGCTGCACGCCATAAGAGCCGCTTAAACAGCAAAGTTAAAGCACTAGCAGCGTAATTTGCTAACAGAACACAAAAAAC
>AEVK01000119.1 GCA_000209515.2 gamma proteobacterium IMCC1989 | reverse complement strand
ACAACAAACTGTAAACGATATTATTGAGGTATGGCGTGAGCGTTTGGCTGCTTCTTTGGCAAAGGCTTTGAGTTTTTTTTGTTCATTCTGTTTATCTCCAATTATGGATTAATGATAAACAGATACACAATCTAGCCTACAGTCTCATGAAAGCAGCGTAGAGGTCTTATACATACAAGGGGTTCGGAGTAAAAGGTGGTATTTATACTATCTTTTTTTATGCCTGCGGGCCAAACAAGCCGCTTGTAGTAACCTATCTTGTAGTGGTCTATGTAGTAATGCTCGTTTATATAATTGGTACTGAATTTGCTTGTTACCTAATATCGTTATTAATGGATCAATATATGGATATATATTGCCACCCCACTGATGTAGGTAATTATGATGAATAAACAAGACATACAAAACAGCATGGATGAAAACACCAAAAAGCAAAGCCTAGAAGCTATGCGAATAATGGTAGAAAAAGACAAAGTAGTCAGCGAGAAACTAATGGGGCTGTTAAAAAAAGAGGCTGCCGTTATTAAACAAAAAAATTACGACTCTCTTAATGATATTTTATCAAAAAAAGCACCGCTATTAGATCAACTAAAACATCATGCAAATATTCGCCGTCAATGGCTCGCCTCTTTATTCAAAATGACAACCGAGACACACTGGAAAGCGTTTATGGAGTCATTTGATCAACCGGAAATTTCTAATCAATGGGACGAGGTTAACCGCAACATTAACCGCTGCAAAGAACTAAATGAGATTAACGGCTTACTTATTTCTCGTGGCCAAAAAACCTATGAACAATTATTATTTTTATTAAAGGGTGGAAATAGACAGTCTGACATTTATACAGCTAAGGGAAGTAAGCAGTCGATTCGAGCCTATGGCACGGTCGCTAAAGCCTAATAAAATGTATTAATCTAGGTTAGATATTTAACACTAATCAGTGCCTATACACTTTTAAACCTTAAAAATCGAAAACTCTTCATACCCATCTAAATGCTCCAAGTCTCCCACTACATCAATATCAGGTAGTGGGGGCAATAAAACGCTCTGTAAATTCTCTTGAAGAATAATGGATTGCGTTTTTTTTAGTACAGAAGATGAGCCCCATAAAATATTGTCAAATAATGCTGGATAACTCTTTTTCATACCAATCAATACATAACCACCATCTGTTGCAGGACCTATTACCACATCCGTTTTTTCTAATTCAGACTTTGCTAATGCCAAGTACTTTTCATCAATAAATGGGCAATCAGTACCTACAAGAAAAACGCCCTCTTGCTGATTTTGAGTATGTTTCGATTGAGTATTCGCCTCAACATCTGTGCTGTTTTTATTAAATACCGAAGTGACAGCAAAAGACATTTTCTTACCTAAGTCGCCTTCTGGCTGAGAATAGATGCCATACTTCCCAACAAACTCATCACCCATAGGCGACAGCACTTGGGATTGAAAGTTTTCAATATCACCGCCTACCCATAATTGAATTGATAAACCATCGACTGTAGACCACTGCTTGAGACAATATTGTGTTAACGCGATATGTAACTGCAACGATTTTTGCTGACTTAAGCGCGGCTGCATACGCGTTTTAACATAGCCTAAAACAGGCGACTTGCTCATCACTAATAAGGAAAAATTCATCGAAAACTTCTATAATACGTTGCTATCATTTTTTTCATATGGTTTTTTCATATAATTTTTTACCATATAACCTTATTCACTTCTTTTTGTAATACCGTTGGGCGATAAAGTTAGGCGAAACCCCAAAAAAATATAAGGCTCGCAGATACCACATCAGAAGAATTGTTTTTATAATGCCATTTTTTTCCCATCGGCGACTATCGGTAGTCACTTTCACGCTAGCAATAAAAGGCGGCTCGATACGCCTTAGTCGTTTAGATAATTCCACATCTTCCATTAAAGGGATACGGCTAAATTGACCGTAAATAGTAAAAAAATCTCTATCGACAAAAATACACTGATCGCCTGTCGCAACAGAGCTTAAGCGTGATCGAAAATTCATCATCCTAGCGATTACCTTAAACAATATATGTTTGCCACTTAAGCGAACGGGATAAAAACCCCATTTCTGATCTTTTTTCAAAAAAGGAAATATTTCGTCAATACTATTATTATCCCTTGGAAAAGAGGTATCACTATGCAAGAAAAGAAGTGTTTTTCCAGAAGCATATTCAGCTCCCATATTCATTTGTTGTGCACGCCCTTTTTCAGATAACAACACCTTATCTGCTAAAGGCTTAGCAAGAGAAACCGTATTGTCTTGGCTGCCTCCATCCACGACAATAACTTCTGTATGAATAGTCGAAGTTACTTTTTTTAATGCAATTAAATGAGGCTCTATCGTTGACGCTTCATTTAATACAGGTATCACAATACTTAATTGAATCATTATGCGGGAGAATCTTGTTTAGAAAAATTAAGCTAATGCACCACCACAGCTACTTCCCTGCCCCGCGGTACATCCATAGCAATGTTCGCCTATCACTATTGATTGGCCTTGAATATCTGCGTTTAATAATTCACGTAAATGTGTGCGTGTTTTATCGCTAGCAATAGTGGCTATTTTGGCTGAAGGCTCTGTTTTTTGAGCTGAAGGCTCTAGTTTCTCAGCTAAAGGCTTTGTCGCTTGAAGCAAAGGCATTTCTAACATTTGATTAAAATCGCAATCATATACATACCCTTGCCAATCTATACTGATTAATGATTTACACATTAATGATGACAAATTACTATCGGAAAAATTATCTTTTAATAACTGCATATAATCATCATATTTACCTTTCGCCAACAACATTCCACCAAAACGACTAATAGGCATATTCGTAATCGTTAGTAGCTGATTAAACTCTATTGTATGCTCATCAAATAAACGCGTTTTGTAATCCTGCTCTAACTGTTGTTGATTAGGGGGCAAAAATGCGCCATTTGGGTTGTAAACTAAATCCAACAAAAGTGAATCGCTTTTACCATAGCCTAATTTATTAAGCTTTTTGAGTGCATCAATTGATTCTTGATAAACTCCTTTCCCCCGTTGCTCATTCACATTTTGTTCTGCATAACAAGGCAAGGAAGCAACAATACTTACCTGATGCTCTGCTAAAAACTCAGCCATAGATTCGTAGCCCGGCTCTTGTAAAATCGTTAAGTTACAACGATCAATCACATTCAGACCTCGTTTTCGAGCCTCACTAACAACATAAGTGAAGTGCGGATTCATTTCCGGCGCACCTCCGGTCAGATCAAGCGTACGGATAGAATGGAGGTCGATATATGCGAGTACCTCGTCTATCGTTTCTTTTGACATCAACTCTGTACGCGTTGGCCCAGCGTTCACATGACAATGAGTACAGCTCAAATTACATAAATACCCTAGATTTACTTGCAATGTATGAGTAGTTTCACGTCGTATTTCAGGAAAATCAGTATCGATTAATAAAGGCTTGGTATCTAACATTATCTATCCGTTGTCTGTTGTGTGGCTGTTTGTAAAACTAAGAGCAAGGCTTATATCGCACTTTTTAATATATTTGCTGCTAATAACTCAATAAAGGTAACATTTAATAGAAGCACATTTAATAGGAGTAACATTGTATTTAACGAGCAGTATGACAGGTCAGAGTAAAAAAAGTTTTCATCACGAGGAGAAAAACATAGAATGGGCAGATAACACAAACCACCCGTAGCTCAGCTGGATAGAGCGGCCCCCTCCTAAGGGGCAGGTCAGAGGTTCGAATCCTCTCGGGTGGGCCAATTCACTCCCCGTTTAATAAGATTATTTTGGAGAATACCATGGTTACCGCAAGCGCTAGACACATACTGGTCGATACCGAAGAGCAATGTAACAAACTAAAACAGGATATTGAGGGTGGCATCGCGTTTACTGATATCGCCAAGCAACACTCAAGTTGCCCATCAGGCGCACAAGGGGGTGAGCTAGGTGAGTTTACTCAAGGCCAAATGGTGCCGGAGTTTGATAAAGTGGTTTTTAACGAAGCACTTAACACCGTTCACGGCCCAGTAAAAACACAGTTTGGCTACCATTTATTAGAAATTACCGCCCGTAGCGAATAGGCCTATATAGACAGACCTATACAGCATCAATAAGCTCAGTAATACTGGTCTTATTGATGCTGTAGACTCTGGATACGATGCTCATTTCTATCCCATTAATAAATCTCCGCATAAATACTAACCATCTGTTATAATCGCGCCTTTTCCTATCCCATCTCCCTTTGGGGGACAATCGCAGGTAATCATGACGTCATCAGAAACACCAAACACCCCTTCATTCAGTGAACTTAACCTCCCTGAAGCTATATTAAAAACCTTGGTAGAACTAGGGTATGAAACACCCTCACCGATCCAAGCAGCCAGTATTCCCATTATTCAAGAAGGTCGTGATTTACTTGGCCAAGCACAAACAGGTACCGGTAAAACCGCAGCATTTGCGCTGCCGTTACTATCTAAAATTGATCCAACTAAAAAGCATCCGCAACTATTAGTTCTAGCTCCAACTCGAGAGTTGGCCATTCAAGTAGCCGAGGCATTCCAGACTTACTCACGTCATATGTCGTGTACAGTGCTACCTATCTACGGTGGTCAGTCTTATGACAATCAATTACGGCAGCTAAAACGTGGCACACAAATTATTGTGGGCACACCTGGCCGCGTAATGGATCATATTCGTCGTAAAACCCTCAAACTAGATCAATTAGAAGCACTGGTGTTAGATGAAGCAGATGAAATGTTACGCATGGGCTTTATTGACGACGTTGAATGGATTCTTGAACACACACCAAAATCACGTCAAATTGCGCTTTTTTCAGCAACTATGCCGAAAGAAATCAAAAAGGTGGCTGACAAATACTTAGTCAATCCAAAGCATATCAAAATAGAGACAAAAACCTCCACTGCAACCACTATTCGCCAGCGTTTTTCAATTGTTAATCGCAATCAAAAGCTAGATGCTTTTACCCGAATACTAGAAGTAGAAGATTTTGATGGCGTTATTGTATTTGTACGAACAAAAGTAGCCACCCTTGAGCTGGCAGAAAAGCTATCCGCTCGCGGCCATAGCTGCGCGGCACTTAATGGCGACATTCCACAAAACCAACGTGAAAATATTGTCGAGAAACTTAAACGTGGCACTTTAGATATTCTTATCGCGACGGATGTAGTGGCTCGTGGACTAGATGTAAAGCGTATTAGTCATGTGATTAACTACGACATTCCCCTAGATACCGAGTCTTATGTACACCGTATTGGTCGTACTGGCCGCGCGGGACGATCTGGCGAGGCTATATTGTTTGTCACCAGCCGTGAGCGTCACTTATTACGTGCGATTGAACGCGACACCAATAGTGTGGTTGAACCAATGGATGTTCCTAGCGCTAGTGACGTTAATCAAAAACGGGCTGAAGTCTTTAAAAAGCGTATCAATGATGCGATCACCCAAAAAGATTTGGGTATTTATCACGATATTATCAATCAAACGATTCAAGAAAACGATCACCCAATGGAATCTATCGCTGCTGCCCTCGCTTATCTTGCACAAGGTAGCCAGCCATTGTTTATTTCTGAAAAAGACTTCCAGAAAAACAGCGGATTCTCTAACGAACGCTCACAAGGCAATCGACGTGACGGACGTAATGACCGCCCACGCCGTGACCGAAACGATAGGAATGATCGAAAATCTAACAGCGATAGTCCGCGCCGCAAAAAGAAAGAACATAACGACGCCAATATGAATAGCTATCGTATTGATATCGGTCGTGAAGATGGTGTTAAGCCTGGCAATATTGTGGGTGCTATTGCGAACGAAGCTGATATGGATAGTAAATTTATTGGCTCAATTAAAATTAGCGACAACCACTCTACCGTTGACCTACCTAAAGATATGCCAAAAGCTGTATTCAAAAAATTACAAAAAGCATATATCTGCGGTAAACAAACGAATATGAAGCCGATAGATTCATAAGTAATTGATTTATTATCAAGATCAAAATGAAAAGTTTTACAAGGAGGTAAAACTTTTTCAGTCTGCAGTCACCATTATCTTCCTACATCGTTTTACATGAACCTAATCATTCTCTTTCAAAACGATTTCATACAAAAAAATTACGCTCGTATTAATGATCGTCGTAGCGACCACATTCTCAACATCCATCGTGCCAATATCGGTGACCAGTTAAGCGTAGGTATCCTCAATGGTATGATAGGTACAGCTATTGTGCGTAAAATAAATGGCACCGAAATTGAACTAGAACTGGAATTAGAGCTAGAAACCGACGTAGATGTAACGTCAAAAGTAAACACAACAAGCCCTTACACCAAACAACCGCCAGCACCTCTTCCACTCACACTCATCATCGCCTTACCACGCCCAAAAATGATCAAGCGTATTCTACAAACATGCGCGACCATGGGTGTAAAAGATATAATTTTTCTTAACAGTTACCGAGTAGAAAAAAGCTATTGGCAAACACCATTACTCCAGGAAGATAAAATACAGGAACAATTATTATTAGGGTTAGAACAAGGCAAAGACACCCTCTTACCCAAAGTCACACTAGAAAAACGCTTTAAACCCTTTGTGGAAGATAGATTACCTGCACTCTGCAAAACCTCCATAGGTTTAATCGCACATCCACACAGCGAACTGCCCTGTCCTACCCATGTAACACAACACACTACATTAGTTATTGGTCCTGAAGGTGGTTTTATTCCTTATGAAGTAGATAAAATTCAAAGTGCAGGTTGCCAAGGTATTACATTAGGGCAACGGATACTACGTGTTGAAACCGCTATCCCTGTATTACTGGGAAAGCTATTTTAAACATTCACCCAAGAAACTCATATCTAAAATCGCACACTGTCACTCTCTGTCATATCAATGTCATCGCTAAACGATATAAAATAGATTCTAAGCAAAAAAAATAACGTTTATATAAAGGAATAATCATGACTAAGAAGAAAAAAATCACTGCATTAGTATTACAAGGTGGCGGTGCTTTAGGCGCTTATGAATATGGCGTGGCAAAAGCGCTTTACGAACAAAGAGATTTTTCTCCCGATGTTATTTGCGGTGTTTCTATTGGCGCTTTTTCTGCGGCGGTGATTGCAGGATCAAAAACCGGCCCCGTAGACGGATTAAAAAAGCTATGGGAGTTATTTACCAGTAGCAATATACCCTTTGTCCCTCACCCATTACAGGTATTGATGACATTACCTTATAATGCGGGCATGTATAAGCCGTCGTTCAGTGGTTATATAAACCCTATTGGCAGCACCCACTTTTGTGATACTCGCCCCCTCTACAAAACACTCGAAGAGATTATTGATTTCGACAAACTTAATTCAGCAGATGCACCACACGTGGTTATTTCCGCAACCAATATTGCCACTGGCTTACTTGAAGAGTTTAGCAATAAAACCGGCGGTATTCGCGTTGAACATATTGTTGCTAGCGGCAGCCTTCCCCCTTCATTTCCGATGACAAAAATAGACGGTAATCATTATTGGGATGGCGGCTTGTTTTCTAACACACCTCTCAAACCAGCGTTTAAATGTCTAGAAACCATTGGCGATGATGACTGTGAAAAAGAAGTCATTATGGTGGAGCTATTTCCACAAAAAGGCAAAGTACCAGAACACATGCCTGATGTATTCGACCGCATGATCGAAATGACATTTCAAAGCAAAGTAAGCTTCGATAAAAAAATGTACCAACGCACTAGTGAGTACATTGATTTTATTAATGAATTAAATGAGATACTACCCAAAGACAGTCACTTACGCGACTCACCCGCCTTTAAGCAATTAATGAGTTATAGCAAAATCAGTAAACTTACGATGATTCAACATTCCGCACCGGAAAATTTATTAGGTGCATCAGACTTTACAGAAAAAACCATTAAGGCTCGTATCAAGAAAGGCTATCACGACACGAAAGAGCAACTAAACCTATAACAACTAGCCTATAACAGTAAAAAACTATTCATCCTTGGTTTCACACAACACCTAAAGCATTCAAGTGATAAACCCTACAAATTAATCGCTTGAATGCTGTTATCTATTTCTGGTTCTTCTGCACCTACCCACTGTTCAACAACGGATGCTTTGTTGATATTCCCGCTAGTCACCGTTTTATTATCTTCAAATTTAAGAGGCTTTTTATCTTCACTCAGACGATCAATGGTGAGATGAGTAAAATCGAATAAGTCCTTATCCGCTAATTGTGATGGCGATATTTTTGAGATGGCCGAAAAAATATTATCGGTTCTACCCGGCGTGTCTTTATCCCATTGCTGCAACATGGACTTTACGCTCTGACGCTGTAAATTTTCTTGTGAGCCACATAAATTACAGGGAATAATTGGAAACTGCTGGTAAACCGCATAACGAGCAATATCACTTTCGCGACAAAAAGCCATCGGACGAATAATTATATTTCGCTTATCATCCGACAATAACTTAGGCGGCATCGCCTTTAAGCGCCCACCATGAAACATATTTAAAAATAAAGTTTCTACAATGTCATCTTTGTGATGTCCGAGTGCCACTTTAGTTGCACCAATTTCTTCAGCAAAGCCATAGAGCGTGCCACGGCGCAAACGTGAACAAACGCCGCATGTCGTTTTACCTTCTGGCACAAGTGACTTCACGACGGTGTAAGTATCTTTTTCAACGATGTAATAAGGCACACCCAACGATTCTAAATAGTTAGGCAGTATTTCTTCAGGAAATCCCGGCTGCTTTTGATCCATATTCACCGCGACTAACTCAAAGTTAACGGGCGCACTCTTTTGTAGATTTAACAAAATATCCAGCATCGCATACGAATCTTTACCGCCAGACAAGCACACCATGACCTTATCGCCTTCTTCAATCATGCTGTACTCCGCAATCGCCTGCCCTACATGGCGACGCAAACGCTTACGAAGCTTATTAAGTTCAAGGCGCTGCTTACGGTCGCTATCTTTATTAGAGACATTGCTGGACGGATATAAAGTGTTGGAACTGGGGATATTAGTCATGTGTTATTGAGATCTATAGGGTAAAGTTATTTACTAACTAGAATTTGCTAACCAGAATTCGTTAACCAGAGGTTGCGAGGTGCGCATTATAATGTTTTCAGCCTGCTTTCGCACGGTTTTCATACAACAAGGACAGGAAGACTGTTACCGCTTTTTTTGATCACTTATTATGCTTATCGGCTAAGACATTCCGCTACCGGCAAAGAAGACAATCACCTTAACAATCAATACTCTATCCTCCTCATTTATACTGGTGTTACCGAACGCTTATAAAGTATAAAAAGTCATACTTATCAAATAGATAGCAACATACAAGACACGATATAAATACCATTTATCAATCCGATAAAAGCAATAAGACTTTTAACTACCGCAAACCAACTGGCACACCACTTGCTATTCTATTAAGTAAGCATCTAAACAAATAACAGAAAAGAGAGATTATGGGCTTATTTAATCGTTTCCTCGACCGCTTTAGTCACTCCTCTGCTAACGTCACCGAAAGCGAGGCAATCAATCATGAGTGGGTACATAATTTTGAAAAATACCGTGATCTGATTAATTTACAAGACAAACGCCAATTGTTAGAGGTGATTATTAAAGGAGGAAAGAGTAGCTTCCAAACCATGGTAATCGGTATCGACTTCTTTAGCGGTACATTTAGTATTGATGCGTTTTCACCACTACTGCTCAATCCCGAATCATTAGTCGGCCAAACCATTTGCATACGCCATCAATCTCATTGGCAGCAGCTAGATATAGAAGCAACGGTAAAAGAATGGTCAGAAGAAGATAGCTGTTACTCTCTCGTTCTTCCAGTGATTAATAGTTACCAACCGAGGCGTCATCATCCGCGCTTAGCATTGCATACAGATAAAATACTGAAAACCGAGATAAACCCACTCTATGGCGCGCCTTGGTATGCCACCGTAAAAGATATTAGCGAAGGCGGGATGCGTATCGCGATATCTGGAGACTTACGCCCTCACCTACATAAAGACAAATTACTCCCCAAGTGCCAAATAAGACTCGATAACAACATTGCTATTCAGTGCCGTGGAATCGTGCGCGCTTTTACCTATTATCCGAAACCTTCTCGCCAAACAGAAATTAGCATTGCTTATCAAAATATGAGCCAATCACACCTCACAGATTTACGACGTTTTATGTCTTATATCGAAATAGCGGCTTAAATAACGGTTTAGACAGTGGCTTAACAAGCTCAACATTTAACCGTTAAAATTAAATATCAACACGTGGCTGTCCCAGGGCGAATGCTAATGCACTCGCCCTGTAATCTCTCTATACTGCTCCTCAACATAAATCATCATGCAAAAGAGCATATAATGGATCTTGATTTCGACCGCCAACATATCTGGCATCCCTATTCCTCTATTAGCCAACCTAGCCCTATTTTTCCGGTAGAGAAAGCATCTGGAGTACATATTCACCTATCAACAGGGCAAGTCTTGGTCGATGGTATGTCTTCTTGGTGGTGTGCGCTCCATGGATACAATCATCCGGTACTCAACCAAGCGATTATTGATCAAGCTCAAAATATGAGCCACATCATGTTTGGTGGCCTCACCCATGAACCCGCTATCGAGCTATGTAAAAAACTTGTCGCTCTCACACCAGAGCCATTACAAAAAGTATTTTTGGTAGATTCAGGCTCCGTTGCTGTTGAAGTAGCGATGAAAATGGCGCTGCAGTATTGGCACTCCCAACAAAAAACCGAAAAACAACGCTTTTTATCCCTGCGTAATGGCTATCACGGCGATACCTTTGCGGCTATGTCGGTTTGTGACCCAGTTACGGGTATGCATCACTTGTTCAACGACGTATTAATGCCCCAACATTTTACCGAAGCGCCTCAGTGCGGTTTTGACGAAAAATGGAATGACGCCTATATAGAAGACCTACAGCAACAGCTTGAACAGCATCATCACGTTCTCGCGGCTGTGATTCTAGAACCTATTGTTCAGGGTGCCGGTGGAATGCGCTTTTATTCAGCGCGCTATCTACAGGAGGTGAGAAAGCTCTGCGATCATTATGGCTTATTGCTGATTGCCGACGAAATTGCCACTGGCTTTGGTCGTACTGGCAAGCTCTTTGCCTGCGAACACGCTAATATCAGCCCAGACATCTTGTGCTTAGGAAAATCGATTACTGGAGGCATGATGACGCTAGCGGCAACTTTGTGTACAAACCATGTCAGCGAAACCATTTGCCAAGGTGAAGCCGGTGTACTGATGCACGGCCCCACGTTTATGGGCAATCCTCTCGCCTGTGCGGTAGCCAATGCCAGTATTGATCTCTTATTGAATTCGCCATGGCAAGCCCGTGTCAAACAAATAGAACAGCAACTACAACAAGAACTTTCCCCTCTAGCAGCGCATGACGCGGTACAAGAAGTCCGCTGCCTTGGTGCCATTGGCGTCGTCGAAATGAAAGAAGCCGTAGATATGAAAATCATCCAACCGCTATTTGTCGAGCACGGTATTTGGGTGCGTCCCTTCGGACGTTTAATTTATCTGATGCCTGCCTTTATCGCAGAAGCTCAGCATATTACGACCTTAACTCAAGGAGTCACCAACGTTATTCAACATCTGTACAGCAGCGCCAGCGATTAACACATACAAAACACTTATTGATGTGACACTTTTATTAACATAAATAATCGGCTGCTTGTTGCAATGCAGCAAAGAAGTGGACTACTATTAAGGCAGCATTACCTTAGTAGGTTCATTGACACTAGAATATAAGAAAAAATCAATTATATTTCAAGGTGTTAAAAGATCAATCTAATGTCATACATAAACTATGACATTACCGTAGAAAACTCATCGGAGCGCATATGTCTCAACATTACCCATCACTCATCGCCGGTTTAGACGATTCTGGCAACCATAAAGACATTACATCCCCTTATGATGGCGCAACAATTGGTACCGTTTCTACGGTAGATCCTTTAGGTGCAAAACGCGCAATAGAAACAGCCTATGAAATATATCGTGACCGTAGTCGCTGGCTATCAAAGGTAAAACGCATTGATATTCTCGAAAAAACCGCCGCGATTATGCGCGAACGTTTTGACGAGTTAGCATTAGAAGCTGCACGCGAAGGCGGCAAGCCACTAGCTGATTCTATTGTGGAGGTTAACCGCGCTATCGATGGTGTACTCAACTGTATCGAATGTATACGCAATGATGCCGGTAAAGAAATCCCCATGGGTATCAATGCCGCTTCTGAAGGTCATCTAGCATTTACTCGCCATGAGCCCATTGGTGTCGTCGTGGCCGTTAGCGCCTTCAATCACCCTTTAAACCTCATTGTGCATCAAGTCTGCCCTGCTATTGCCAGCGGCTGTCCTTTTGTTGTTAAACCTGCCGGCGCGACTCCTATTAGCTGCTTACGCTTTGTGTCTATTTTGCATGAAGCTGGCCTACCGGAAGAATACGGCCAAGCCATCGTTACCGACTCAAGCAGTACCGCAACCACACTAGTCACCGACGAACGTGTGGGTTTCTTCAGCTTTATTGGTAGTGCGGCAGTGGGTTGG
>AEVK01000120.1 GCA_000209515.2 gamma proteobacterium IMCC1989 | reverse complement strand
GGGTTCGAATCCCTCCCTCTCCGCCATATAAAAAAGCCCACTTTTTAGTGGGCTTTTTTGTGCTTCATGTTTACGCAACTTATTTTTACACGCCTCATTTTTCGCAACTCATAGAATACCTCTTTATAAAGTAGCAAAGTTAGAAGCTGGTGTGAGCTTTTACTATAGTTGCCTCCTTTTTGTTGCCCCATAATTGATCGGGGTTGTTTGGCATTGCTTGGATCGTTTGGGAAGTATCGCTCAATAAGTGCTTAGACACGGCGGTAACAATATTCTCTGTTTTAATAATGATCGAATGGATTTCGTCTACTTGATTAAGATAAGCGAGCTGGGAAGTAAGAGAGAATAGCGACTGGTCAATATACGCTAAGACATCTAATCGAATACTTCTATTGTGCTTAGGGCAGCTAACAATATTAATAAACTGGTCGTGGAGCTTCGTTAAGATGTCTTTAGCGGATAAGCCACGTCCCATGGCATTATTGCAAGCGGCCAAATTATGGCTGGCTTGGTATAACATTTTAGGTAGTGTTTTATTAGCGAGCGGCTTCTCCTTAGGTAGGTCTTGTTGTGATAGCTTATTGCAAAGACCAATGCACCTCTCAAAGTAGGTGGTTGCCTTGGCAAACTTTTGTTGTTTGTGTGCGGAGTTGCCCATTGAATAATACTGGTTCCAAAGCGCTATATTATTTTTAGCGGCAGCGGCTAATGAAGGCTGGGTTGTTGTCTGTGTGGAGTAGGTAGGCATTGTCATAATTCTCTTTTTGCAAATAAGAATCATTATCATATAGGGTGTAAGCAATATCTACAAGGCTCATTAAATAGAAATATCGAAAAAGTGATCAGTTTGTGCCGTTGTTCACGTCATTTATAACTCTGCTCTCTTTTATTTATCGAAAGTTGGTCAGTAATAAACACTCACTTGGCAGCGAGTTTTCGTCTCTAGTGCGAATAAACTAAAGTAAATAATAAAACTTGCTGATTATTGCAAATTCAACTTGACGCTTAACACGCAAATCACTAATATACGCGCCTCTTGAGACAGCAGAGATGCTTAGTTTTAAAGATAAAAGTTTTAAAGATAAAAATGCACTCGTAGCTCAGCTGGATAGAGTACTCGGCTACGAACCGAGCGGTCGGAGGTTCGAATCCTCCCGAGTGCACCATATAATAAAAACCTCACTTTTTAGTGGGGTTTTTTTATGTGCCGATTTTGATTTTTTGTGGTTAGCTAGTGTTTGTGATAATAGCTAATTAGTCTTCTGGAAATTATTTACTGCGGTTTGGGTCTAGGGGTTTACGTATTATGCGCCATACATTTCGGTTGCTCTGTCTTTATCATTCTGTGATTGTTCGAGGTAAGTTAGTGGCGCATCTCTCCGTGTCTGAAACCCCAAGCGCATAACAAAAAATATCCTGCCTTTTGTGCCTTTTGTGCCTTTTGTGCCTTTTTTATATCTTCACCATTTCTGCTCTGTTTATTAGAAGCATCAGTGATTCAGACCAAGGCCTTGCCTATCCTCCCGCTATAATAAAATGACTGCTACAATCCTGTCTCACATTTAGAGGGTTGAATATGCTAAAGGCTCGCGGCGTTTTTTCTATTTTTTTCTTAATTGCTAGTACACTGATATTTTCTTTTACGGCCTTTTCCGATGCGCGCCATAACCCGCTGCAAAATACGGTTCCGTCTTTAGCTGGTACATCCTATAAGAGCCAATATGGCGCTGTTGCAACGGTTCACCCGTTAGCAACACAGGCAGCTGCTAATCAATTAGAAAACGGCGGTAATGCGATTGATGCAGTGATTGCTGCAGCCTTAACATTAGGCGTGGTGGATAGTTATAACTCTGGTATTGGCGGTGGTTTATTTGCTGTCGTACATTGGGCAGACGGCCGTATAGAAGCTATAGATGCGCGCGAAATGGCACCGGCAAAAGCGCATAGAGACATGTATGTGCGCGATGGCAAGGTTCAACGGTCTTTGAGTCGTGACGGTGCGCTTGCTATCGGTATTCCCGGCTCTGTGGCGGCTTTTGAATATCTTGCTACGGTAGGTGGAGAAACAGCGTTAGCAACCTTATATCAACAAGCAGCAGATATTGCAGGGTCCGGCTTTGCCGTGTTGCCTGATTATCATAAGCGACTCCAGCGAACCGCAGAAAAACTTCAACAATTCCCCGAAGCAGCAGACATTTTTTTAAAGCAACAGCAACAGCAACAGCAACCGTGGCCGATTGGTCATCAGTTGATACAAAAAGATTTGGCTAAGACCTATCGATTACTCGCCGACAAAGGCAGCGATTATTTTTATAAAGGTGAGTTTGCTATTCAGGTTGAAAAATGGATGCGAATGAATAACGGTATTATCACCGCCGCAGACTTCGCTAATTATGAATTGCGTCGTCGTAAACCTGTCCATAGTCACTTTTTGGGACATGATATTTATGGCTTCCCACCTCCTAGTTCGGGTGGTGTTCATGTGGCAGAAATCTTAAATATTATGCAGCAGTTTGATTTTCAGGCTATGCCCGATACTGATCGCCAGCATATTATGGTGGAAGCGATGAAGCTCGCTTTTGCTGATCGTGCACATTGGCTAGGAGATCCCGATTTTGCTGATGTGCCCAAAGGTTTGATTAGCGAAAGTTATGCGAAACGGTTAGCACAAAAAATAAATCTAAAGCATGCGACTACGGTGCCCACATTCAATACGCCAGATAATGCAGAAAGCGATTTGTTTGATAAACATACGACGCATATTTCAATCGCCGATGCTCATGGCAATTGGGTGGCGATGACCACCACATTAAATACCAGCTTTGGCAGTAAGGTAGTGATTCCCGGTACGGGTGTGCTAATGAATAATCAGATGGATGATTTTGCAGCTCAGCCCAATGTGCCTAATGCCTATGGATTGGTGGGTAGCGAAGCGAATAGTATTCAGCCTAAAAAGCGCCCCTTATCGAGTATGAGCCCTACGATTGTGGTACGTAACAAGCAGCCTGTTATGGCTATTGGTGCGGCAGGTGGTCCAATGATTATTACGCAGGTAACACAGGGTATTCTTAACTCGATAGGCCTTAAGCAGTCGTTATACCAATCCTTAGCGAGCCCTCGTATTCATCAGCAGTGGAAACCAGATAAAGTGTTTTTTGATAAAACCTTGCCTATTGCGCAGCAGAAAGCACTGGCCGTCAAAGGTCATCAATTAAAGCAATTGCGTTTCGAAGGCTCTGCGAATGCGGTGAGCAAAACGGAAGCGGGTTTTGATGCGGTATCAGAGCCTAGACTGGTTCAGCGTAATCAGCTACACCGTTAGCCTGTAATTGAGCGGATGTGCAGATTGAGTCTGTCATGGCCTTATCTATTTCCGCTTTCGTGCGATAGCGTTTGATTTGCTCGAATAAAATCTGTGCTTCGGGGTAGTGTCTGCGCAAGTAATTGAGCCATTGCTTGAGGCGATTACCTACATGGCGGGGTGAGTACTGCTCTGTAGTTGCATCAAAAAAGCGCTGTAGCATGTGGCAAATAGCCGACCACTCCATCGGTTGATAGTCGGTACCTGCTTCCCTGGCTTTAATTTGCAGCGCTAGATCAGGGCAAGACAGCAAGCCTCGTCCCAGCATAAAGTCATCGCACTGGCTCACTTCTTTGCAGCGAATAAAGTCATCTACTGTCCAAATCTCACCATTGGCAATAACGGGGATATCAATGGCCTGTTTAATGTCCGCGAGAGAATCCCAGTAAGCGGGAGGGCGATAACCATCAGCCTTTGAGCGGGCATGAACCGTAATTTCAGTAGCTCCAGCTTCATAAGCCGCCAGAGCGTTTTCCAAATAATTACTTCGGTCTTCGAAGCCTAAGCGCATCTTTGCCGTAACAGGTATGTGTGCAGGTACCGCTTGGCGTGTAGCTTTAATAATGTCGTAAAGTCGATGAGGGGTTCTCAGTAAGCAAGCGCCGCCATCACTTTTGTTAACGGTTTTAGCTGGACAGCCAAAATTTAGATCTATGGCATTTGCACCAATGCTCACGGCCTTTACTGCGTTGAGTGCGATAGGCTCAGGCTTGCCGCCTAGTAGCTGTATGCGCACAGGAACGCCAGACGGTGTTTTGCATTGAGTGAACAGTTCTGGGCAGAAACGTTGAAATACTTTTGGAGGTAATACTTGGTCGTTAACACGAATAAACTCGGTGACGCAGACATCAATGCCGCCAATGTTGGTCAGTAGTTCTCGCAGAAAGTGGTCAACCACTCCTTCCATCGGCGCTAAAAAAATTCTCATATCGTATAACGCGCTGGCATGGGGTTTATTTTCACTAAAAGGAATATTGTAGGTATATTGGCTGACCTGCTATTTGCAGGTCAGGGAGCCATTATACAGGCTTCAATAACAAAGAGTTAGGGCGTGATTTAGGTGCGTGATTTAGGTGCGTGAGTTAGGGGCGTGATTTAGGTGCGGTGATTAATGATATTGGCTATCAGAAAGATCGTCACCATCAAGTTTCACTGATGCGAGGAACGCATAATAATCTTCATCTAAAGTGCGCGCCTTTCTTCGTTCTAAGGCTTTGCGGCGTTTGCGGTGATATATGTCAATCGACATTTCTTTGCAGGGGTCATCTTCTTCCCTGCGTTCATTATCTTTACTACGACGATTAATAAATATTTTCTTGCTCATAATACGACCACTACTGTTTTCTACAACTGATTTATACAGTCTAGTATAAATTATTGAAATATCTTTTTATACTGTCACTTAAATATTCAAAATATACTGCTTAGATGCATGTTTATTTGATTGAGTGACCATAATAATCACTAATTATGGCTATCTGCAGCTTATATTGTGTATTCGTTGGGATTAAGCGCTACACTAAGATTGTTAATTCATTCATTTATCACGCTGTAAATTATGGAGTATAAAGTGCCAAACACGTCTCACCAACCTCAATTGCAACAAACTACTCAGCAAATTGTAGAGCAAAAGCTGATAGAAGCATTCTCTCCCGATGTGCTCGAGTTAGTTAACGAAAGTAGCATGCACAATGTGCCAGAAGGTTCAGAATCTCATTTTAAGGCAATTATTGTCAGTGATATGTTTGCGGGTTTACGTCCAGTGCAGCGTCAGCAGCGTGTTTATGAAGTGTTGTCCGATGAGCTTGCCGGTGGTATTCATGCATTAACAATGCAAACACTAACACAAGTTGAGTGGAAGGCGTCCCCTATCAAATTAAGCTCGCCGCAATGCTTAGGTGGCAGTAAGGCCTAAATCTTGGGTGTAGTGATTAAACCCCTGCTTTTTATATGGATTTTTTTTAATGAATCGGTAAAATGCCGCCATTAATTAATTGGCTTTTTGTGCGATAAATCCCTGTTATCTTGCCTTTCAGCCTCACTTACATTCCCTATATCCCAGTTATCTTTATTATGAACCATCCTATTGTTGTTGCTGCCTTATACCAATTTGTTCGCTTGCCAGACTATGAAGCGCTGCGTGAGCCGTTGCTAAACAAGTGTAGTGAAGAAGGTATTATGGGAACATTGTTGTTGGCAGCAGAGGGAATCAATGGAACTATTGCGGGCGATAGATCGAGTGTCGATCGTTTGTTGGCGTATCTTAAAGAGGATGAGCGTTTTTCTGCCATCGAGCATAAAGAGTCATACTATGCTGAAATGCCGTTTTATCGTATGAAAGTGAAGTTAAAACGTGAAATCGTCACTATGGGTGTTGAAGGTATAGATCCCAATCATATTGTGGGTACCTATGTAGAGCCAAAAGATTGGAACGATATCATCAGTGATCCTGACGTAACGGTGGTAGATACACGTAATTATTACGAATACGCTATCGGCTCCTTCAAGGGCGCAGAAGACCCAAAAACTACCACATTCCGTGAATTCCCTGAGTACGTCGAGAAAAACCTAGATCCAAGCAAAAACAAAAAAGTCGCTATGTTTTGTACCGGTGGTATTCGTTGTGAAAAATCGACTGCTTATTTGAAAGAGCAGGGGTTTGATGAGGTTTATCATTTAAAAGGTGGTATTCTTAAGTACCTAGAGGATGTACCCAAAGAGGATAGTTTGTGGGAAGGTGAATGTTTTGTTTTTGATAACCGCGTGGCGGTTGATCATGATTTAGAAAAGGGTAGTTATGATCAGTGTCATGGCTGTCGTCACCCAATTACCGAAGAAGATAAATTATCCGAACATTACCTTGCTGGCATTAGCTGCCCCCGTTGTTATGATCATCAAACACCAGAGCAGAAGCAACGCTTTACCGAACGTCAAAAACAAATTCAACTCGCGAAAAAGCGCAATCAGCAGCATATTGGTTCTGCTTCACTTAACGCAAATAACGCTCAATAAAATAGCAAATATCGGTCATCCTTACCTTACCTTAGTTAAGAGTTAGAGCAAGTGTGACTATGTAAACTGCTGAATCATATCCCGCAGTTCATTGACCGAATGCATGAGCTTTTTGTTGCTTGCGCCGACGGTCTCACTTTTGCTAATCGTATGTTGTCCCACTTTATTAATATTGTGAATATTACGATTAATTTCTTCGGCTACGGTTGATTGTTCTTCTGTCGCCGTTGCTACTTGTATGCACATATCCGATATGTTCTCCACGTTATCTAAAATGGTATCGAATTGCGCTGCAAGACTATCTATCTGCTCCACTCCGGTATTAATTTTTTCGTGGCTGCTGCTCATTGAGCTAACGGCTTTTTCGGCGCTATTTTGCAGCACGTCAATCATTTGCCGAATTTGACTGGTCGACTCTTGAGTCTTACCGGCTAATGCTCGCACCTCATCGGCGACCACGGCAAAACCTCTGCCTTGTTCACCTGCGCGAGCAGCTTCGATAGCGGCATTTAGTGCTAATAAATTAGTTTGTTCGGCAATACCGTTGATCACCTCAATCACACTCCCTATTTTTGTTGAATCGTCATTCAACTGTTCCACAATAGAGGAGGAATTCTGCATGGCGGCTGCTAACTCATCCACTGCATTTTTTGTTTTTGCTAGACTATCTTTACCTGCGCTCACATTTGTTTTTGAGTCGTCAGCGGCGGAAGAAGTTGTTGAGGAGTTTCTCGCGACTTCTTGGATGGTAGCCGTCATCTCTTCGGTTGCAGTCACGGCCATTTCGACTTCACTATATAAGGTGTCAATTTCCGATTTCACCTTTGATGATTCTGAATCGACGGTTTTTGCGGACTGTAGTACCTGTTCCGCTACTTGACCAGATCGATAAAGAATAGTGCCTTTTTGGGACAGCAAAAAGTGAATGATGAGCTGTAGTTGCCCTAATTCATCGTGTCTGCGGGTATAGACATTTTTGGCAATTGCGCTATCAAATATATCTTGAGTTTGCTTTGCAAATTGCTCCCATGGACGAGCAATTAAAAAGCTGAGGAAAATATTTCCCAATACCATAATGCCGATAGCCGCTAGCGTTGACGGCGCACTAATGGCGGCGGCTCCTATCAAGGAAAAGCAGCAAAAGAGCTTATAACTTAAAGGCAGCGCACGTACTTTATCAATGAGCTTATTAACAGGATTGGAGGAGCGTTGGTATATTTTTTCAGCCTGTTCAATCATCTCTTCAGTCGGTTTTTGCCGTACTGATTGATAGCCCAATACTTGCCCATTTTCAACAATAGGCGTAACAAAAGCATCCACCCAATAATGGTCGCCATTCTTACATCGGTTTTTAACCATTCCCATCCATGGTTTCTCTGCTTTATTGCTATCCCATAGTTCTTTAAATGCCATTTGGGGCATGCTTGGGTGTCGAATCAGGTTGTGTGCCTGACCAATCAATTCTTCTTCGGTGAAACCACTAATACTAATAAAGTCGTGATTAATACTGGTGATAACACCTTTAGTATCCGTCGTGGAGACAATCTTTTGAGCAGCATTGTAATCTTTTTGTATATTAGTAACGGGCTCATTTGTTCTCATAGGAAAAGGTCTCAATTAAATATTAGTGGAAATAGCCGTTAGTTGAGCAATATGTTCATTATTAACAGCAGAATTACAAATAAGTATAGACCTCCTGAGGGAAAGGGGGGGGGGCTGGTGTTATATGTACTTAGTATAAGGTGGTTGTTTTTTAGATGATATTTTGTTCAAATAGCTTCAAGTTTGAGCGGCTAACCTACTAGATTGGGTTGGCAAGACATCAAATACTTCAATAATAACAATAAGTATGAGGACTCATGATGAATGATCGTATTGAAATTCAAGAAGAAGGCGATAGCCTAGCAGACGCTATCTCGGCAATTGTCTTAATTACCGTATTTGTAGCGGCATGTGTTTTTTGGGTGAGTACCCAATAAATAAAATTACCTGCTTTTGAGCGGGCTGGTGTTGCTTACAGCCCGTGACTATTCAGTACCTGTGACACGACAAAAATCACGCCTCCAATAAAGCACAGCGTAAAAATAATACCTGAAATAATATAAACTTTTAGGCTGCCGTGCTCAAAGTCTCTTTTCTGGTTCTTACTACTTTGCACGCCGAATGCAGCAGCCATCGTACTGAGTACAATTTGCCATGCATTAGGCTTTTTGTGGGGTTGCTCTGTCATCACATACCTATATTACTAATATATCACTAACATATCACTAGTATTGTCTATCGGGATTGCTATTACCTTATATTTTGTGGGGTAGAGTCTAGCAGTAATTCGTGGCAACATAGCGTTATTTTTATCGAAGCAGGTTTAGGCAAAGCTGCTTTTGTGTTCCGCATTATGTAAAGAAGATATCAATATGACTGTCAATATTACCGAATCAGGTCAACAATACCTAAAAGAATTGCTTAGCAAGCAAGATGTAGAAGGCATGGGTATTCGCATGTTCGTCTCTAGCCCCGGTACATCACAAGCAGAAACTTGCATTGCTTATTGTCGCCCCGGAGAAGAGGTAGAGGGAGATGAAATTGTTGAATACACCGATTTCACCGCTTATTTTGAAGGGCGCAGCCTGCCTTTTTTAGTCGACGCGAAAGTAGATTACGCCGCTGATAAAATGGGCGGGCAACTAACTATTCGTGCGCCAAACTCCAAAATGCCGCAGGTGAATGATGATAGCCCTGTTGAAGATCGTATTAATTATGTCCTGTACAACGAAGTGAACCCTGGCTTGGCGTCTCATGGTGGTCAAGTTGATTTAGAGGACGTCACTGAGGATGGTTTCGCTATTCTTAAGTTTGGCGGTGGTTGCCAAGGTTGTAGTGCAGTCTCGCTTACGTTAAAAGAAGGTGTTGAAAAAACCTTGTTAGAAAAAGTGCCAGAGCTAAAAGGTGTTAAGGATGTAACCGATCATACTGACACTAGTAATGCCTATTATTAATTTTTTTAATGAAAGCGATATGTTGAATTGATTTCTATTGTTGATGTATTGATACCATAATTATTGGTAATAAATTAACTCACATTGCCTATATTGCCCACATTACTTGCCTTCATCACTCATGTTGATGATTATATTTAGGAGGTTTCATGTCACGTTATACTATTTTTGGCCGCCCCGATTGTGGATACTGCGTTAGAGCGAAACAATTACTGGAACAGAATGAGCTGGAAATGCGCTGGATTGATATTCAAGCAGAAGGTATATCTAAGGCAGACTTAGAGAAAACTATTGGTAAGCCAGTAGAAACTGTCCCGCAAATATTTCACGGTAAAACCCATGTAGGTGGTTATACTGAGCTGGTGGAATATCTTCAAGAAGTTGCTGTTGCTTAACATATCGTAGGTTGCTAAAACTGTACGTTTATGACCCAAATCCAGACATAAAAAAACCGTTGCTTTACTAAAGCAACGGTTTTTTTATGGGCTGATTGTATTAGGTATTAGCTGTTCTCGTCGCTAATACACCTTTCAATTTTGCATCCATGTCTATTAGCACGCGCTCGGTAGTTTCCCAGTCAATGCACTTATCGGTAATGGATATACCGTATTCCATTTTAGAGCGATCTTGGTTAATTTTTTGATTACCTGCGCCAATATTACTTTCGATCATTAAGCCAATAATTGAGCGATTACCGTCAATGATTTGATTGGTAATATTTTCTAGTACTAATGGTTGTAGCTCATGATTTTTGTTCGAGTTTTCGTGACTACAATCGACCATAATATTTTCAGCGACTTTTCCGTCGCGTAGCTCTTGTTCACACAGAGCAATATTCACAGAGTCATAATTAGGTTTACCGCCACCACCGCGTAACACCACATGCCCATGAGGATTACCTTTAGTGTGAATAACGGACACTTGGCCTTCATCGTTAATGCCTAAGAAATGATGAGAGCTAGAGACAGACTGTAATGCATTGATGGCCACTGTCAGGCTGCCGTCGGTACCATTTTTAAAACCAACAGCACAAGATAAACCACTTGCCATTTCTCTATGAGTTTGTGATTCAGTCGTTCGCGCACCAATCGCTGACCAAGAGATAAGGTCGTGCAAATATTGTGGTGAAATAGGGTCAAGTGCTTCGGTAGCGGTAGGTAGGCCTAACTCTGAAATATCGAGTAATAGTTTACGGCCAATTTTTAAGCCTTCTTCAATTTCAAAAGAGCCATTTAAATGTGGATCGTTGATAAGACCTTTCCAGCCAACGGTCGTACGGGGCTTTTCAAAGTACACACGCATGACGATGAAAATAGAGTCGCTGACTTTATCCGCTAATACTTTTAAGCGTTTGGCATAGTCCATAGCTGCATCGACATCATGGATTGAGCAGGGGCCTATCACCATCATCAGCCGATTATCTTTACGACTGAGGATGTTATTGACGGTTTCACGCCCATTTAAAATAGTCTTTTTTGCCGCTTCGCTGATGGGCATGAGATTCTTTAAATCAGCTGGTGAAATTAGTACGTCCTGTGAGTCTAAATTTAGGTTTTCAATAGTAGAGTGTGACATGGGAATCCTAACAACATTATTATCAATTTGATTTTACTATAGCCAACAATTGTACTGGATATTGTCCGCTTGTGTGATTGATTTTAGTGATGAAGGTCATAATAAAGCGCGATATCACACCAAAAAATGATTCTAGAGGATAGTATGGCTAAATGTTATGGCTATGGCAGTTGTCTTCCATCATCTAGCCTTATCGCTTAGCCGTATATTCACGGATAAGGTGAAGCCAATAGAGCAGGTAACAGAATGAATAAGATAGTAAATTCGGCAGACAGCTCCACACTTAAAGGTGGTTTGCACATCGTTGTTGTTGGGGCATCTGGCGGTATTGGCCGGGCGTTGATTGACCAGTTATTACAAAATAAGATCGTGGCTAAAATTTATGGGTTGTCTCGAGCAGAATATAAACCAGAATGTATAAACGCCACCACGGCTACGTCGCCTATTTACCAGCACCTTGTTATTGATTACGAAGATGAACATACGATTAAGTGTGCTGTAGAGCAAATTACGCAAAAAGTCGATCAAGTCATCGTTGCGACGGGCTTTTTACATAACAAGCATATTCGACCCGAAAAAACCTTTAAGCAAGTGACGAGTGATAACTTATTGCAAAACATGTTGGTGAACGTTATTGGCCCTTCGCTAATTGCGAAGCACTTTTTGCCCATGTTGCGCACAGATCGTAAAACAGTATTTGCCGCCCTGTCTGCAAGAGTGGGGAGCATTAGCGATAATCAGTTGGGCGGCTGGTACTCATATCGCTCATCTAAAGCTGCATTAAATATGATGATCAAAACTTTCTCTGTAGAACTCAAGCGAGTACAGCCACAAACTGTGATTATAGGGTTGCACCCAGGTACAGTCGATACCGGTTTGTCAAAACCCTTTCAGCGCAATGTTGCGCCTAATAAGTTATTTGCCCGTGAATATTCTGCACAATGTTTATTAAATGTTATTGATGACGTTACCGTTGAGGATAGTGGGTATTGCTTCGCGTGGGATGGGAAGCGAATTGCAGAGTAATCTTTGTGTCCTTACTGGAAGCCGAGAGATACAAGAGGCTCCATAAAAAATATTTTAGCCATAAGGAATGCATGTGAGTAATTCGAATAAAGTAAAAAAAGCTACTACTACTTTACGTTTGATTTTAGGTGATCAACTTAGCCATTCTATTACTACGTTAAACGACTGTGATAAGCAACACGATATTGTTTTTATGTGTGAAGTGATGGAAGAGGCAACTTATGTTCATCATCATAAAAAGAAGATTGCTTACTTATTTTCTGCGATGCGTCACTTCGCTAAAGAATTGCAAGCGGAAGGTTATCGAGTAATTTATGTGACGCTGGATGACCCCCGCAACGAAGGCTCTTTTCGTTCAGAAATAGTTCGTGCGATTACACAGTTTCAGCCTGAATCTATTGTGGTGACGTACCCCGGTGAACATCGAGTATTAGCAGAGTTACAGTCGTGGCAAGAGCAGTTATCCATACCGCTCACAATAATAGAAGATACGCGCTTTTTAACACAGCCAAATGACTTTTCTGCATGGGCAGAAGGGCGAAAACAGCTACGTATGGAGTACTTTTATCGCGAAGTACGTAAGCGTTATGATATTTTGATGGAAGATAAAAAGCCTGCAGGTGGTGCATGGAATTATGATTCCAGTAATCGTAAATCCTTGCCCAAAGGAATAATTCCGCCAGAGCCCACACGTTTTACACCTGATCAAATCACAGAAGATGTGTTGTGCCTTGTTGAAGAACGCTTTCCCGATCACTTTGGCGACTTACGTCCATTCATTTATGCTGTCAATCGTGAACAAGCCTTGCAGGTCTTGGAGGATTTTATCGCTGAGCGATTGAATGATTTTGGTGATTACCAAGATGCGATGAAGCAAGATAGCCCGTGGCTATATCATTCGCATATTAGTTTTTACTTAAATAGCGGTTTATTAAACCCACTGGAAGTCGTACAACGAGTAGAGCAAGAATATCACGGAGGGAGTGCGCCACTGGAATCGGTAGAAGGGTTTATTCGTCAAGTGATCGGTTGGCGAGAATATGTGCGCGGTTTGTATTGGTACAAAATGCCGGGTTATGCAGAAGCTAATTTTCTTGAAGCAAAGAATGATTTGCCTAGTTTTTATTGGACTGGCGATACCAAAATGAACTGTATTAAGCAGTGCGTGAATGACACCAAAGCGAATAGTTATGCGCATCATATTCAGCGGCTGATGGTGTTGGGTAATTTTGCTTTGTTGATGGGTGCCGACCCTAAACAGGTGAATGAATGGTATTTGTTAGTCTATGCCGATGCGTATGAATGGGTAGAGATGCCCAATGTGACAGGGATGATTTTGTTTGCCGATGGGGGTGTGATGGCGAGTAAGCCGTATATCGCCAGTGGGGCTTATATTAATAAAATGTCGAATTACTGCCAGTCTTGCGAATACAAGGTGAAAGAAAAAAATGGTGGAAGCGCCTGTCCTTTTAACTATTTATATTGGGGATTTTTACAGCGGCATAAAGAAAAGTTACTAAAAAACCCGCGTTTAGGTATGCCTTACCGAACCTTATCAAAAATGACAGATGAAAAAATAGCCTTAATTGCCAGTGATAGTCAGCAGTTCATATCATCGCTGTCTTAGAAGTTACTTAAGCGAGAAACAAACGTAATTGATAGAGATGTATTTATTAATTGAGTGAAGGCTTCTTGCGCAATTGCTTTGTTGACCCGCGCTGCACTTTCTTATCCACTCGTTTACGTTTAGCTGATTTACTCGGTTTTGTAGGACGGCGGTTTTTGGGTACGGTGATCGCTTTATCAATCAGTGCGTAAAGCCGTTCGATAGCATCTTGTTTGTTTTTGTCTTGGCTTCTAAAGCGTTGTGCTTTTATCGTAATAACCCCATCTTTGCTAATACGATAATCACTGTAATTTAATAGCCGCTCTTTATGAACTTCTGCTAAAGAAGACGCTCCAATAACAAATTGTAAATGGATAGCCGTAGATGTTTTGTTTACATGCTGGCCTCCCGCACCTTGTGCGCGAATGGCCGAAAAACTCATCTCATATTCTGGCGGGGTAATTCTTGTGTTCACAATAGGGTTTATCCATTTATCTTGTTTCAGTGTTTATTTTACTCTGAATTCACACACGTAATAGCAAAATTAAAGGTAATTTCAGTGTCGATTGTTGTTCAAGATGTTAATCATGCGACTAATTATGTTGTTAAGGTAGGTTTGACTACAGGTGTGCTTACGCAACTGTTGTGTTTTGTTGTGTTGTTTTTTGTTAGCCATATTGCTATTAGTGCACCCAAAAAAGTGCTGTTACAAGAGTGGCAAGCCAGTGATGAATCTAGTGTAATCGTTGTTGATCATAGCTTATGGCAGCAGGTGCTAGATCAGTATGTGGTAGAGCGCAGCCAACAAACCTATGTGCAATATAATCTGTTGAATCAGGTTCAGCTAAAACAATCAAATAGTAACACTCAGCCTTCGATAGTAGATCAGTATCTTGAATATCTTGCTACGGTTAACCCCCTGACTCTTTCGCGACAAGAGCAACAAGCGTATTGGCTTAATTTATATAATGCTGCCACGGTGCAATTAATTGTGCGGAATTACCCGGTAAGCTCTATTACAAAACTGGGCAAAGGGTTATTTAGTTTTGGCCCATGGAACGACGATATTGTTACGGTCAATCAGCAGAAAATATCTCTCAATGATATTGAACATGGTATTTTACGCCCAGTTTATGACGATCCGCGTATTCACTATGCGGTGAATTGCGCTAGCTTTTCTTGCCCTAATTTATTAGTCACCGCGTTTACGGGTGAAAATATAGAAGCGCTGTTAGATAAAGGTGCACGTGATTATATTAATCACACTCGCGCTGTATCGGTTAAAGACGATGAATTAGTGCTGTCTAAAATTTACGATTGGTTCCAAGAAGATTTTGGTGGTTCGGAAGAGGGTGTTATATCCCATATTAAACAGTATGCTAATTCAGGTTTACTAGAGCAGTTGAATACGATTGATACTAATAAGATTCGTTATGCTTATGATTGGAAATTGAATGAGTTGAATGAGTTGCCATCCCAATAAGTTTCTCATTCGATAGTAGGGCTTTTTAGTCGCCTGTCAATTAAAGAAAGTTGAGCCCATTTGTCTTGAATCCCATTTCCATTTATCCAAATAAGTGCCTTCCGCCATGGAAACGATCTTCCCTTTAGTGTTTAATGCGTGACTCAATATAAATCATAGAATATGAATGACTCAGCGGGAGCAGTAATGTCAGATAATACACCAACCACTACAGAAGAAATCGCGTCTTACGGTATAGGCTTACAAATGGGTGAGCAATTAAAAGGCATGTTTAAAGGTTCATCATTAGATTCAGCTTTGGCGGGTTTACGTCACGCGTTTAATGGCGAAGAAAATATTGTTTCTGGCGATGATATCAATGCCGCATTTAACATCATTCAAGAGCGCATGAAAGAGCAAGAAGCTGAGCAGGCAAAAGCGGCATCAGGTGAAGGCGAGGCATTCCTAGCTGAAAACGCAGAGCGTGACGACGTTCATGTGACCGATACCGGCTTACAGTACGAAATTATTACTCAAGGTGAAGGCGAGTTGCCTGAAG
>AEVK01000121.1 GCA_000209515.2 gamma proteobacterium IMCC1989 | reverse complement strand
CAAAAACAACCACGACTACGCTACCAGGGTAATCTTTTTGCAATCGACGCAACATGCTCGTTACCGTTCTAATAGCACCGGTAGGCTCACCTTTCGCGTTCCGTAGGTCTGCCTTGAACATGGCATGAAAGGCTCGATATAAATAGGAGGAGCCGTCAACAAGAATGAGGGGAGCTGTCATGGTGTTTATGTGTCTCGTGTTAGTGGGGAACAAATGATATTACGCTGAAGCCTGTGCACGGAAGCCTTTTTACTCCCATTTGCATTCTCTAAGCCTTCCAATGCTTTTGAGTACATAAGGTCTCTCACCTCATAATGGTGCGGAATCATAATGGATAGCAAGCCCATCATTAGATGTTTTTTTATAAAACTCTCAGTTTCCTTACAAAACAGCACGAAATCGTAATAATAGTTAATCTTTCGCACAGAAATATTGCACTGCAACATGATAGCGTGTTACCATTCGTAACACATTGGCGAGCAGCTGATTTTGTAAAGTTATTATTTAACCCTGTAGTGTTTGTTATAAAGCATGTGAAGCTTCTTTTTAACAAACACTGCAGGGTTTTTTTTGGCATTTTTTTCATCTTTTTTGCCCATATCGACGGCAAACAACATATCAGTACCTATACTGATAAATAGTATTACCGATGTAAGCGATGTAAGGTGTCTGATATGAAAGCATTAAACCTCTCCCCCGCTAGCCTATTCCATCTACAACAACTTGCCACTATGGTGAAACAAAAAACAGGGGTAAGATACGCCATGTCCGACCCCACTGACACCCTTCACTTACTCCGTTATTGCTGTCGGTGTGAAGATGCGCAAATAAGTGAGATTTATTACCAGTTTTCTGGGGAATTAGAACAGGAACAACGAGATCATCTAACGGGTTATGGATTGCTTACCTCGGATTCATGGCATGCTAGCGTGGCCTACCGAAGCATTTGTTAGATAGGCGGCTTATCTCAACACCTACTTCGCTATACCGCACCGCTGAAAATCACCCCATAAACGCGCAATAAGCTGTGTAATACTCGTGCTTTCAGCGACAATTTGATTGCCTCGCTTTTCTTCTACACCAAAAGGATTGAGACTTAACAACGGTACACCCAGCTCTTGCGCTAACTGTTTCGCTCCTGCATTGCTCCAGCCATAATCTTCAAATACACACTCCACCTCTGCCAACTGTCTTAAGCGATACAAATGCTTTGCTCCTGCACGACGTTCCGGCGTTGACGCAACGTAATCCAACTGAGCCAACTGATAACGGGCAACAAAATGCGTGTATGCAGGGTGAGCAACTACAAATGCGGCGCCATCCGCCCCTTGTGTTTCTAGTAATAAGCGCTGATCTAATGCTATAAGCTCTGCTTTAAGTGCATCCCCATTGCGCTGATAATGCAAAGCATACGCTGGAGCCAAACGGCTTAATTCGGCCACTAGTGAATCAATAATAGGAAGATGGTTAAGTGGATTGAGCCATAAATGGGGATCATGGCTACCGTGATCATGCCCATCATGGTGGTGCGCATTACCGCCCTCCTCTGGCCATTGAATACCCTCTAACGCCATGGCGGTGATAAGAGGCTTATCTCGTTGACGAATGGGTTTACTCAAAAATCGCTCAAGTGCTTCACCTACCCACAAGACAATATCTGCCGATACCAAACTTTGTCGATCGGAAACAGATAATGCGTAATCATGAGGCGACGTCTGGCCAGGCAAGAGCACATTTACGGAACCATGCTCACCCACCACTTGTTGGGCTAATAGAGCCAAGGGTTGAATACTCGCTAATACCACAGGCATCGCGGTTACTGTATCTACCTTTATTCCTACATCCACTCCTATATTATCCGCTACAGACGTATCAGCAACGCTCGGACGACTACCGAAAAAAATACTGGCAAGCAGTACAACGCTAAATGTAGAGAAAACAATTGAAAGAAGGTGTAGATTACGAAAATAAAAAATAGAGGTTTGCATCTAGTATCGCCAAAAGTAAAATCAATCAATAGTCACTGCTGAAAAGGAACACACTAAAACGTGCGTCAGCCAAAGTAATGTTATATTATAACACTTAGCATGTTAATGAGAAGAATTGGTTTTATCTATCAGTACTGACCAGAGGAAACCTAAACCCTACCAGTACTTACCCCACTAAAGGTCTCGACCGAATAACCCAAAAAAGTGATGCTATGAGCAGCTGCCAAAACCATAAACATTGTATTGATGATGCGCTAGAAAGCGCTCACAGAATTTGCATTGATCGAAAGCTACGTCTGACAGCTCTGCGTGAGCAAGTGCTGCGACTAATATGGCAAAACCATCAACCACTGGGCGCTTATGACTTACTCGACATGCTAGCCAGTGAATCCTCACGCCGTGTCGCACCACCCACCGTTTATCGTGCCTTAGAGTTTTTATTGGATGTCGGTCTCATCCATCGAATTAACTCACTCAATGCTTACATTGGCTGTCCGTCACCTTCCACCGAACATCCTAGTTATTTCTTGATTTGCACCCAATGCAAAACGGCTAGCGAATGCAATAGCAGCAATCTAAGCCTGCATATTGAATCCTTGGGTAAAGAACAAGGTTTTATGATTCAAAAACAGTGGTTAGAAGTGATGGGACTTTGCCAAGAATGCCAAGAATGCCAAGAAGATAATAAAAAAAGTAAGCAAAAAGAAAACAATGAAAATCCATCTTCAGAGATAAAGCCATCGTGACTAACACTTTATTACGTGCCGAAGGTGTCTATTTAGAAGACAAGAAAAAAAGCCTGTTACGAGACGTGAACCTTTCCGTTAGTAGCGGTGAGATCGTCACTATTATTGGCCC
>AEVK01000122.1 GCA_000209515.2 gamma proteobacterium IMCC1989 | reverse complement strand
TAGGCGTATGTGTTGCAGCGGTGCTGGCGGTTTTCTGTGCTGTATATTTTATGTATATAGAGGAGGTGCAGAGCGATTTAAAGAGTGAGGTTAGTCGTGAGCAAGAGTTGCGCACCCAATATCAGACGCGAATATTTCAGGCTGCGACACTAGATCAGCACAATAATTTAATGGAAAAAATGGAAATAGATTTTGAGTCTTTGGTGGCACAGTTGCCTCAAAAAACACAAGTGCCGGGTTTGTTAGATGATATAGACGAAAAAGGTCGTGTGAGTGGTCTGGAAATTGTCAGTGTCAAGTTGCAGCCTGAAATAAGGGGCGAATTTTATATAACTTTACCAATAGAGATTATCGTTATAGGTGATTATCATAATATGGGTGTTTTTGTTAGTGGGATCGCAGGAATGGCCAGAATCGTCACCTTGCATGATTTTGCAATTACTACCGGCGACAGTCCCGCAGACTTAAAAATGACGATTAAAGCGCAAACTTACCGCTCTTTAAGTGATGGTGGTTCATAGTGAAAGGCGTAATCCAGGCTTGTTATAAAAAACGATGGCTGCTAATTGTATGTGTCGTATTGTTGGCGTCCTGCCAGAAATCATCTCATGATGATGTGTATGAGTTTATCGCTTCTAACAAAGAGCGACCACCAGGTAGCATCAAACCGTTAAAGCGTTACCCTCCTTACAAACCTCATAGTTATAGTGCTCGACAATTGCGCAGCCCTTTTGCTCCGCCTTACATTATTGAGAAAAAAGTCCTTGCCGTAACTAGCAATGTAAAGCCCGATTTCGATCGCCAAAAACAGAGGCTAGAGAGTTTTGAATTTTCTTCTTTGTCTATGGTGGGAACAGTCAAGCAGGGTGATACCATATGGGGATTAATTAGAGATCCGGAAGGTTCGATTGAGCGAGTTAAAGCGGGTTATTATTTAGGTAAAAACAACGGAAAAATTACCGATATTAGTAACCAAAGTATCAATGTTATTGAAGTCGTTTCTAATGGTGCAGAGGGCTGGTTAGAGCGGCCTAATGTCATTTCGCTTCAAGATTAATAGCATCCATTAATTTTAAAAGGTTTTCTTATGTTACGCCTTAGAATCATTATTTTTTGCGCGATCACAGTGTTTTCTATACAAGCTTTTTCTGCAATCGAGATGCAAAATGTTGCTTTTTCTGAGTTACCAGGAAGCCAAGTAGAAATAAGAGTGAGCTTCTCTGGTAGCCCTTCTATTCCCAAGGGCTACTCTATTGAGCGACCAGCGCGTATTGTGTTAGATTTTCCCAGTGTGAAGAGTGCATTACCTCAAAAGAAGTACCCTTTAGGGTTTGGCGGCGTAAGAAGTGCAGTCATTTTAACCGCTAAAGAAAGAACAAGGATGATTATTAACTTGTCAAATATTGTTACTTACTCAACTGAGGTGTTAGGGAGAGATTTGGTTATAGTGTTAAATAGTTCGCAGATAGTATCCTCATCTATATCTACGAACCAAAAAATACCAGCCACTGTTAGTGATGAATCAAACGTTATTTCCAAGAAAAACTTTCTCAATCAAATAACTGATGTTGATTTTAGGCGTGACGACAAAGGCGCGGGAACATTGTTACTATCTTTGTCTAATCCTAAGGTTGCTGTAGATATAGAGCGAAATGCTAAAAAAATTAGCATGTTGTTTTCGAATACAGGAGTAGGTGATGAGTTGCAGCGTCGTCTAGATGTTATTGATTTTGCAACACCAGTAAAATTTATAGAGACTCGTCGCAAGAACAACAATGTTAGTGTGTCCATTGAAACGGAAGGACAATATGAATATTTAGCATATCAAGCTGATGGTACATATGTTGTTAGCATATCACCGCTAACGTCAGAAGAAGTTGAGCAGCAAAAAGAGCGATTTAGTTTCGTTGGGGAAAAACTGTCACTAAATTTTCAAGATATTGAAGTAAGAAAAGTATTGGAAATTATTGCCGACTTCACGGAGCTTAATTTAGTGGCTAGCGATACCGTTAGTGGCAACATTACTCTGCGACTAGAGAACGTGCCCTGGGATCAGGCATTAGAATTGGTGTTAAAGTCTAAGGGGTTAGATAAGCGCCAATCAGGTAATGTGTTGCTAGTTGCGCCCGCAGCAGAAATAGCTGAACGTGAAAGGCAAGAGTTAGAGTCTCGTAAGCAATTACAAGAATTGGAACCCTTGAGGACTGAATTTATTTTGATTCGTTATGCTAAGGCGCAAGATGTTTTGACATTAATCAGTAGCGGCAGCGACCAGAATGAAACGGCAGAGGTGAAAAATATTTTATCGGCCAGAGGGTCGGCAGTTGTTGACGAGCGAACAAATGCCATAATCTTGACCGATATTGATGAAAATATTAGAGGTATTAAGTCGCTTATTAATAAGGTAGATGTACCTGTTCGCCAAGTAATGATAGAAGCAAGAATTGTTTCTGCAACAGACACCTTTATGGAAGAATTTGGCTTCTTTGTTGGGGCCTCTGATACATCCACAGCTAATAATCCTAATTTAACAACATCAGCTTTAAGTGATGCCACCGTATTTAATCCCGTTGGCTCAGTATTAGATGTGAGTTACGTGTCTAATGGGGTTTCTTTAGCGCTAGAGATTCAGGCGCTAGAAGATTCGGGTTATGGTGAGGTTGTTTCTCAGCCTAGGGTGTTGACAGGTGATAAGCAGACGGCAAAAATTTCTAGTGGCCAGCAAATCCCTTTTACATCTAGCGACGGTGATACCGTTACGACTATTTTCCAGGACGCTGTACTTAGCTTAGAGGTGACTCCGCAAATTACGCCAGATAATCGTATTATTATGGAGTTAAAAGTGAATCGCGACTCATTAGATACTTCTACAGTGACGGTAAGTGGCTCACCTATCAACGTTACTGAGCTGACAACGACGGCTTTGGTAGGCGATGGTGACACTATTGTATTAGGTGGTATTTATGAACAAACTAAAACTAGTTCGGTGAGCAAAGTGCCTGTTTTAGGTGATATTCCGGTCTTAGGCCGCTTATTTACGAGCAATACAGATCAGGATGATCGTACGGAACTTCTAATTTTTATTACCCCTCGTATCTTGACCGACAGATTGATTGATGAGTGATGGGTAAGATTATATCTTTAAATAAAGTTGCACTTGTAGGGCCTATGGGAGCGGGGAAGTCTACGATAGGCCGCTTGCTTGCAAATTGCCTAAGCCTGCCTTTCCATGATAGTGATCATGTTATAGAAGAAAAGTCTGGTGCAGATATACCGTGGATTTTTGATGTTGAAGGCGAAGAGGGTTTTCGTGATCGTGAAACCGCAGTGTTAGAGTCACTGTTAGAGGAGCAAAAGGTAGTTATTGCGACTGGCGGCGGCATTGTTCTGAGAGAAAAAAACCGCCAATTGCTTCAACAGGCCGACGCAGTCGTTTATTTGAAGGCGGATACGGAGCGTTTAGTTCAGCGCACGATTAAAGATAAAAAGCGTCCTTTGTTGCAAGTTGATGATCCAAGGCAGAAAATCTTAGAGTTACTCGCCCAGCGAGATCCTCTTTATTGTGAAGTGGCAACTCATACTGTCAATACTGATTCACGTAGCCCCAAAGTAATCGCTCAGCAAATAGCAGCAACCCTCACATCTTTGTAGCCCTAGCTCATAGTTTCTACTTTATTTTCTTAGGTTTTATACATGTCTTGTCAGCAAACGCTCACCGTTAATTTAAGTGACAATCGTAGTTACCCTATTTATATTGGGCAGGATTTACTCAATGATGCGTCTTATTTGAGGCCGCATATAAAAGGTCAGCAAGTCTGTATTGTCACCAACACGACCATTGCGCCATTATACTTGGACGCACTTATTAGCTTATTGGGCGACTATCATGTTGATAGCGTTTTATTACCTGATGGTGAAAGCTATAAATCGCTCGAGACGATGAATAGTATTTACAATTGTTTGTTAGAAAATACCCATAATAGAACGACTACATTAATCGCATTGGGTGGTGGTGTTGTTGGGGATATGTGTGGTTATGCTGCAGCAACTTATCAGCGGGGTGTGAATTTTATTCAGATTCCAACGACCTTATTGTCTCAGGTCGACTCCTCTGTTGGCGGAAAAACCGGTGTCAATCATCCGCTGGGTAAAAATATGATCGGTGCTTTTCATCAGCCTCAAGCGGTGATTATTGATACGAATGTACTGAAAACACTGCCAGCAAGAGAGTTGTCAGCGGGACTGTCAGAAGTTGTTAAATACGGATTGTTAGGAGATAAGAAGTTCTATCACTGGATAGAAGAAAATATTGAATCTCTTATTGCTTTAGATGAGTCTGTCTTAACGGAGGCAATCGCTCGCTCATGCCAAAATAAGGCTGATATAGTCGCCCTGGATGAGCGGGAAGGCGGGGTGCGAGCGCTGCTTAACTTGGGGCATACTTTTGGGCATGCTATCGAAGCTGCACAAGGTTATGGTGTGTGGTTACATGGTGAAGCAGTTTCGGTGGGCATGGTGATTGCTTTAGAGCTGTCGGCATTAATGGGGAAGATTTCTCATGATGAAGTTGACCGCTTGTGTCGCTTGTTGAAGAAAGCAGATTTACCTACATCGTCACCGAATAACATGACTGCTAAACAGTTTTTACAGCTCATGTCTTTAGATAAAAAAGTGCTCGATGGCCGTCTTCGATTGATTCTTCTTGATGCGATCGGGCAAGCGGTTGTGCGTGATGATGCGTCAATGAGTAACATTGTCCAAGCAATAGCGAGTCACACAGCTAAATGAACCCCTGAGGGATATTATGCGGCCAGAATTTAACAGTGGACTTTAATAGAAAACCATAGAAGGTAGTATTGCTTTAATAACTAAATCAACAGACAAATCAGGTGACATAATATGTCTGGTTTCTTAGCAGAAGTGAAATCACCTTATAACGCCTCGGAAAGCTTAGATATGACCGAACAAGATACGCTGGCATCCTCCTCCGACCTAAACCCGTCACTCCCTTTTGAAGACAATTTCCATACTATTAATATCAGCAGTGTTGATTACTCTGATCCCGGAGCCTGCCCCGACGTTCCGTTTTTTATGGGTGGTGATAGGCGGTCGGTCTTGGATGAGCTTGAGCATCTATGCCAATTTAGTCATAGCTTGGTTGCTGTATTAGGCGATCCGGGCGTGGGTAAAACAGCACTTGCTTACCAAGCAGCGGTCGAGTTAAGTGGTGCGGTTGAATGTTGTGTGATGGAGGCTTCAGCGTTCAATAGTACTGAAAACATGCTAATCATTTTAGCTCAGCAGCTTGGTATTTTTATTCCGGAAGATTCAGATATTGATGCGATGGTCGTTGCCATTAATCAATACCAGCCTGTTGGTTCCAGCCAAGATGTGATTGTCATTGTTGACGCTGCGCACCATTTACACTATTCCGCTCTAGAGGTCTTTGTCCAGCTATTGCAAAAGCCTATGCCGAACTACTTCCATGTGCTGTTGGTTGGCGATCATACATTACAGATTCAATTGGATAAGTTAGATAAGCAAAGCGTACTTGTTTATGATATTCCGCTGCGGAGTTTTAATGAGGACGAAGTGGGGCATTATATTGCGTTTAAATTGGCTCAGGCAGATTACCAGGGCGCGGAGTTATTTGATCCTGATTCGGTACGGCAGTTGTGGCAAAAAACAAAGGGTGTTCCTGCTCAGATTAATGAAGACGCAAGAAAAATACTGTTGCTTGAAAATGGTATGGATCATGATGAACGACATCTAGGGTTGCCCATCGGTTATATGGCGGTTGTTGTGTTATTGCTGGCGGCGCTTATCTTAGCCATATTTTATATAGACGATACATCTGTCTCGGCAGTAGAGCCATCAGATCCTTCTTT
>AEVK01000123.1 GCA_000209515.2 gamma proteobacterium IMCC1989 | reverse complement strand
CAAAGCCAACCAGTTAAACCCTTACGATTATCTGAAGCGTATTTTTACAGAGCTTCCCAATGTGCAGAATGCTGACGATATAGAAAGTTTATTACCGTGGATCGTTGCGAAAGCGATGTAGGCAATATCCTATCTGACAATGCGTCATAACCTACAGACCGCTAAATGTGATCAGTGTAAGTTGCCCTTACAGGGAAGTAACACAGGATGT
>AEVK01000124.1 GCA_000209515.2 gamma proteobacterium IMCC1989 | reverse complement strand
CTGAGCATGCCTTATACCATCAGGCGGCGCAGCTACAAGAAGCGCTAGATGGCGTGATCGTAGAGAATCCCGAACGTATAGATATGTACTTTGTGGGTGTGGGAGGCGATGGAACACAAGGGGTTTTTAGGCGTGAAGTTGGCGCAGTAAAACAATGGTTTGATGAGCAGTACGGCACGCATCAGCGATCTATTAATTTAATTAATAGTCGTTTTGAACATGAAAAATATTTGATGGCAACAGTCACCAGTATTGAACAAGTATTGCAGTCGGTCTCTGCAAAAATGGATAAAGAGAATGACATTTTATTCGTTTATCTATCGAGTCATGGCTCTTCTGACTTTCGGTTTTATCTAGCGCAACCGGGTTTATCTCTCGCTTCTTTATCAGCGCAAGCGTTAGGGGATATGTTGGCAGCTTTGCCGGTTCGTCATAAAGTTGTTGTGATTTCTGCGTGTTATTCTGGCGGCTTTGTAAAACCGTTGAAAGATGAGCACGTGATGGTGATTACTGCTGCATCAGAAGATAAAACCTCTTTCGGTTGTAGCGACCGCTCTACAATGACTTATTTTGGTGAAGCTTTCTTTAAAGATGCTTTATTTAATAACGATGCCCCGTCGACTTCTTTTGTTGCTGCGTTTGACCGTGCTCGTGAGATTATTAAAGGTCGAGAAGCAGAGCAAGCATTAGAAAACTCTAATCCACTAATATTTAAACCTAAGGCTATTGTGAAAAAACTAAAACAGTGGCGAGAACAAGGTGAAAAGGCGCAAGTGACAGCCGCTGAGATAGATCGTTAATGGCGCAGTTAGAGTGGTATGCCTATGTTTTTATAGGCTTGTTGTTTGTGTGGAGCGGTATTGTTCGTTCAGGTTTCGGTTTTGGCGGTGCGGTGTTTGCGCTACCGTTTTTACTGCTGATTGATAATCAACCTTTGGTTTATCTGCCCATTATTGCTGTTCATTTATTAATTTTTTCATCGTTAACCGTTTATCAAAATCAAAAGAAGAAAAAGCATTTAGCTAATATTAGTGAGTTAGCTTTAGCGCCTAGCGTAGACTGGGTGTATCTTAAAAAAGCCTTGGCGATCATGATTTTACCTAAGATGATAGGTGTCTTTGGTTTGTTAACGCTCTCTCCTAAAGTGATGAGTGTTATTATTTTTTCTATTATTACCGTTTATGCTTTTTCCTATATTTTGAATAAGCCCTTTCAGAGTAATAATAAAATACTAGATGTGATCTTTCTCATGTTAGGCGGATATATTAGTGGCACATCGCTTATTGGTGCGCCATTAATTGTGGCTGTTTTTGTCAAAAATGTTAGCAAAGAACAGTTGCGTGATAGCTTGTTTGTTTTGTGGTTTATTTTAGTCACGATTAAAATGACGTCGTTTATATATTATGGGGTGGATCTTCAGTTGATTCATCACCTGTGGCTACTGCCTTGTGCGGCGCTAGGGCATCTGATTGGCCTGCGCCTACATAATTACTTGTTAACAACCGATAATATAAAGTTTTATAGAATATTCGGCTGTGTATTATTGCTGACGAGTATTGGCGGCATAATGAAAGAGTGGTTGTGAGAACAGCTGAGGGCTACATTACTGTATTGCGGTAATAAGCTATTTTTTTACTTTGGCATTTTCTACTTCTATGCCTTGTACATTAGTTACTAAGAAACTGCGTATGCGTCTGGATAGTTGATTTTCTTTCCAGCTAGTTTCGTAAGATAGATTAGACAGCTTAAGTTGCTTGTGTATGATCACCTTTTGCCTTTTGGCTAATGCTTTACGTTTTTTTGCATCCTTAATGTTGCGGATGTCAGTGTCCATGTAAATATCTAGAATAGGTATGTCAGGATCAAAAAACCAATCTTTGTAGATCTCTTTTTCTTTTGGTAAGGTATTTTTGGCGTTAAATATAATGGAGCCTCTAATGGGCTTCTCAATTTTTTTCTTTAATTTTTCATCATCAATAATCGGGATGATACTTTTCATTAATTTATGGCCGCGAATGGCGCCGACGCCATTGCCCATTAGGACGATGTTGAATTGTCCTTTGTCATGTAAGAACTTGAGTGCGGCAGTGAGTCGATTCTCTGCAATGGCTTCAATTTCCTGATGGGTGCGTATTGGTTTTCTTTCAGCTAACGTTCCGTTTGTAGGTGGTTCAACAGTGGGAGTATTTTCTTCTGCTTTTTGTTCGTTTGCTTTCGGTTCCTCATCTCCGCTCTCGTTATCACTGTTGTCATCACTGCTGTTATCAATGTCGCGGCTTTTTTTAGGTGGTATGGTTTTTACTGATAGCGTCCTTTCTGGAATCCCTTCGTAGGCAGGGTTTGGTAAATGGATTGCCAGTGTAGCCCATCCATACTCTGGCAAAGAGTCATGCAGTGGTTGGGTAGTTCTTGGCCATGAGGGGTGTTCGCCTTCAGCATGTAATATTAACAGAGCTCCCTGTGCGTTTCCTGATCTGTCCTCATGCCAAATAGTTAAAAACTCTTCTTCTCCATCGGACAGCCAGGTAGGTGCGCCATTTGTTAAATTATTTTCGAGTAATTGCATTTTTCTTTTTTGGTTTAATGCGATGGTAGTGCGTGGCAGTTTGCTAGATAGCCGAATAGGCACTTTTTTTTCTTTTATCGAGGGCTCGCCATCAGTATCTCCCTGCTGGGATTCTTCGCTGTCTTTAGCGGATGCCGCGTTGTTTATATCCTGAGCCCATGAGCTGGCTGGGAGAAACATACTGGTTAGCAGTAGTAGGTAAGTGAGGCTGAGTATTTTATTCATATATACAGTGTAGACCAGGTATACAGCTGAACCACCCTAAAATGACTTAGTGAAAACGGATGCTTGTCTATTTGTCTTCGTTGCTTATTTTGCTCGTAGGCTCTCTATGGTCTGAAAAATGCGTTTTCAGGTCAAAACATCTTGTTTTTCTTTTCGACATTTTAGGATGGTTCAGCTCTAGTGCATGGTTTGTCATAAACTTATGAATTACAATGAGGATCTTTATAGAGAGTTGGCGATAGATATGGATATATGCGGATAAATATGGATACGGATAGATATAGATAGATACGTATGTATTTCCAATATTTGCTCTACGGTTTACCTCAATACATAAAATGATAGTAAAAGGTTTTATATGCAAAAAAATATGATCGCTCCGTCCATTCTGTCAGCCAACTTCGCCTGTTTAGGAGCGGAGGTCGATAACGTTTTGGCCGCAGGCGCTGATATTGTGCATTTTGATGTGATGGATAATCATTATGTACCCAATTTAACCATTGGACCAATGGTGTGCAGCGCGTTACGTAAACATGGTGTTACTGCACCCATTGATGTGCATTTAATGGTCGATCCCGTCGATGACTTGATTAGCATGTTTGCTGATGCTGGCGCGAGCTATATCACTTTTCATCCAGACGCCTCTCGTCATATTGATCGCTCTTTGCAGTTGATTAAGCAAAAGGGTTGTAAGGCGGGCTTAGTGTTAAATCCAGCGGTGCCGATAGATGGGATACGTCATGTGTTGCCTCAGCTAGATATGTTGCTATTGATGTCGGTGAACCCCGGTTTTGGTGGACAAAAATTTATTCCTTACACCTTAGATAAGCTGCGCGAAGCGCGAGCGGCGATTGATGCGCTAGGTTTGGATACGCGCCTCGAAATAGACGGCGGTGTGACAGTCAATAATATTGCGGAAATTGCCGCAGCTGGTGCAGATACATTTGTTGCAGGTTCAGCTATTTTCGGCTCAGAAGACTATCAGCAAACTATTACGGCGATGCGAGAGCAGCTTGATAGTGTGCGAAATGCATAACAACACATATAGTGATTAATTCATTTAGATATTAACTCATCGTTTTGAAATTACAGTGCTTACCCCATGAACATTGAACATTTTTCACAATTAGCCGCCGAAGGTTTCAATCGTATCCCTGTGATGCGAGAATTTTTGGCAGACGTAGAAACGCCTTTGTCGGCCTATATCAAATTAGCGAGAGGAAAGTACTCTTACCTATTTGAGTCGGTGCAGGGTGGTGAAAAATGGGGCCGTTATTCCATTATCGGTTTGCCTTGTCGGACTATTTTAAAAGCTAATGGCGATACCATCACCGTTGAGGTTGACGGCGACGTGACAGAAACCCATCAGGTTGAGGATGCTTTAGCGTTTGTTGAATCTTTTAAGGCGCGTTACCGCGCACCTGAGTTACCTAATTTGCCTCGCTTTCATGGTGGTTTGGTAGGCTACTTT
>AEVK01000125.1 GCA_000209515.2 gamma proteobacterium IMCC1989 | reverse complement strand
AGGTGATTATAAAATTGAAGGCGAATGGCGCGTACTAGAGCCTAATATGGTGATGACCGTAGAGCCGGGTATTTATATTTCTCCTGATGATGAAACGGTAGCAAAAAAATGGCGCGGCATTGGCGTACGCATTGAGGACGATGTATTAATAACCAAAGATGGCAACGACGTATTATCAAAAGACGTCCCTAAAACCATTGCTGATATCGAAGCACTTATGGCGAGATAATCATGACCGTGATCAACGTCGCAAAAGGCACTTCTATTTCTCGTTCCGACAATCAACATATTACGATTGTTGGGGGTGGTATGGTTGGATTGAGTTTGGCGTTGATGTTGGCGAAGCGTTTGCCCGATGCTATCGCGGTTTCCCTCATAGAAAAATTTCCCTTTCCTAGCGTCGAACAAAAAAAAGAAAGTTTTGTAGAAAAAATCCACCAAGCTAGTTTCGATGCTCGCTCTACCGCTATCAGTGCCGGTAGTGCAGCATTGCTCGCCAGTATTGATTGCTGGGATGCATTAGCCGCTCAGGCGGAAGCCATTAACACTATTCATATTTCTGATCGTGGCCACTACGCTAGCACGCAGCTCGATGCTCAAGAGCAAGAAGTTGATGCGCTAGGTTATGTGGTCGAAAATCATTTTTTAGGCCATTGCCTATTACAGCAACTACAACAATCTCGTGTAAAAGTGATTGCGCCAGCGATAGTTGAGCGTTGCCAATTTACACAGCAAGATGTAAAAATACTATTGGCAGCGGAAAGTTCTAACAATCAAAATAAGCAGCAAGTAATAGCGACAGACTTGTTAATTATTGCCGATGGTGCAGATTCACCTTTATGTCGTTCAATGGGTATTGATTCACATAAAAAAAATTATCAGCAGTCGGCAATTATTGCCAACGTCGCATTAGATAAGCCACATAAGGGCATTGCTTACGAACGCTTTACCGATCAAGGGCCACTCGCTTTGCTGCCGCTTTCCAATTGTGAGCAGCAACATCGCGCGGCGCTAGTGTGGACGCGGAACAATGAAGAGGCGAATCGTTTGGCGTCTGTTTCAGATGGCAACTTTCTCAATGAATTGCAGCAAGCGATGGGGCACCGTGCGGGAAAGCTAACGCATATTGGTGAACGAAACATGTATCCCTTAACATTGGTGCAGTCAAGTGAGCAGGTGCGATCACGTGTGGTTGTCATGGGCAATGCCGCACATTTTTTACACCCCGTTGCAGGGCAAGGTTTTAACTTGTCGTTACGAGATTGCGCGACTTTGGTTGATGTGCTGGTTGATGTGTTGGTCGAGGCGTTGACAAAAAATAACCGCGTGAATAAACAGAATATCAACACGTGTATAGATGTAGGTGAGCTAGCTATTTTACAGCGTTATTTGTCTCGTCGTGAAGCCGATCAACATCGCACTATTGCGTTGACTGACGCAATGGTAAAAACATTTTCATCTACCGAATTATCACGTTCTGTTTTTAGGCAGATGGGCTTGTTGGGTTTGAACGCGATGCCAACCGCCAAAAAAATACTCGCCAAACAAATGATGGGCATGGTATGAGTCAGCCAGTGGAGAAAACGCATTCAACATCCCGCTACGATATTATTGTAGTGGGAGCAGGGTTGGTTGGTGCGAGCTTTGTCGCTTTATTAGCAAAATGGCAAGCAGATAAAAATAATGCGCCACTACGCATCGCACTAATTGATGCGGGTAATAGGCCATCACCTCCAAGCTTGGAAGTGAATGATCCACAATTTGATCCGCGCGTTGTGGCGTTAACACATGCGTCACAATCCGTGTTTGCTTCTTTAGGTTTGTGGGAAAAAATTCAAACGCAGCGTGCATGTGCCTATACTAATATGCACGTATGGGATCACGACGGCACCGCCAATATCCAGTTTTCCGCAGAAGAAATACAACAGCAAAGTTTAGGTCATATTGTTGAAAATAGCATTTTGCAATGTGGCTTATTGGATTATCTAGAAGAGCACAGTAGCGTTACTGTTGTGCGTGGTATAAAAGTAGATAGTATTGAAAAAGAGAGTATTATTGTTGACGGCACCGCTGATAGCTCTGCCAGTAATAAAGAAGAAAACTCATCAGCAACCACGCTATTATGTGACAATGGCACACGTTTATCAGCTAATTTAATCGTGGCGGCCGACGGCGGCCAATCGACTATTCGTCGCTTAGCGAATATGGATACCCGCGAATGGGATTATCATCATAAAGCCATTGTCGCGACTGTACAGGCATCACAATCCCACCAATTTACTGCATGGCAAAATTTTTTACCCTCAGGTCCGTTGGCTTTTTTGCCGCTTGATCATCCATCAGAAAAATATTGCTCTATTGTGTGGTCATTAGAAAGCGAGCAAGCGGATGAAATGATGGCACTAAACGACGATGAGTTTTGTCACGCTGTGAGTCGTGCACTGCAACATCGTTTAGGTGATGCGGTTTCTGTTAGTCAACGTTACTGCTTTCCACTACATCAGCGTCATGCAATTCATTATGTCAGTGATAATGTTGTATTAATGGGCGATGCCGCACACACGATTCATCCTCTGGCTGGACAAGGAGTGAATCTTGGCTTGCTTGATGCGCAAGCATTAGCCCAAGAAATTATCCGTGGCGTTGAGCGCGATCTCGCTGTTAGCGAACCTTCCATATTACGCCGCTACCAACGCCAACGAAAAGCCAATAATGTAGAAGTCATGTTGTTAATGGAAGGCTTAAAACGTTTATTCGGCTATAAAAATATCGCCGTACGTTGGTTGCGTAATCTAGGGTTAAAAAAAGTGAATGATTTTACATTATTAAAAAACTGGTTAGCTAAGCAAGCGATAAAATATAAATAACCAATATACATTACTAACTATTCGAGAAAAAAATGAATAACTCAAGTCCGTGGAATATCACCAATAGTATCTTCGCCTGTGTAGTAGCCTTGGCAGCTCTTGTTTGGTTAATACAGTTTCATGCCTTTGGTATTAGTATGGGGGTTGCAGGTTTTTGTATTACTTACTTCCTTTTCAAACGAAATCGTTGGGCATATTTTGCTGCTGCAATTTGGTGTTTTGGCTTGCTGCGAATTGCGATGGATGATGGTTATGCTTTTCACGGCGACTACGGTTCTTATGTTAAGTTACCTTATGTGATCGGCATTATCATTGCTATTGTTTTGCATGAAAAGGTAGCGATTAAGCGTAAGAAGTCTGATGCTGAAGAAAGTGTCAATATACCTGATTAGCTGGTGTTGTGGTTTCTGTTGTTTTAGTTAATAAATAGAATCTAATCGGATGAATAAAAAGAGGGTGTTACCTTTGGTCTATGGAATAGAATTTCCTGTTGAAACGGCAATTAATGGAAAAGAATCGCAGTCCTATTTTAGGGATTCTTTCCAGTTTAGGACAAATAAAACAAATCTAGACGCAAAAAACGTCTATCACAGTATCTTCGGTTTTTTACCCGCGCCAGTTCAGTGGGCCTTGAAGATAAGAAATGCGATTGTGAAGTTTTTTGGCTTTTCGGCAAGTAATACCGAAATGAGCTTGCCTCTGGAAGATATAGTCGCAGGTAAAAAAGCGGGTTTCTTAACAATAGATGCCGTGTCGGAGACCGAAGTGATCTGCAGTGCCTATGAGCCAAACATGGATATGTGGCTGTCGGTATTAAAGTTATCCGAGCATGAATTTGCAGTATCTACATTGGTCAATTTAAAAACGACGTCGGGTAAGTGTTATATGAAGCTCATCAAGCCGTTTCATAAGCTTGTTGCCAAATATTGCATTAAACAAGCATTGAAGTCGGGTCGGATATGATTTGCCTAACTATATTGAATTAGGCTTTTTTGTTATTCTCCAAATAAAAAAATAAATCCGCCTTTTCTTCTTCACCCAACGCTTCCATTTTTTCCATATTTCTCTGTGGAATATCTTCAGGACTATCGACGTTTTCCAATACAGTAGTCAAACTCGTTTCCCGCAAAATGTGAATGAGTGGAAAGGGTGAACGATTAGTTAAATTACTTGGCTCGTCTAATGTTGCACCGGCAAAGCAATAATTGGGGTGAAAACTCGCGAGTTGAAAGGTGCCTTTCCACCCTTCCTGTTTCAGCTTCCGCTCTGCTTCCGATAGAAAAAATTGATAATCGTAAAAGTCTTTTAATAGATTCGGCACGATAATAACAGTGGTTTCACATTCATCTATAGCCGTATCAGCGAGTAATTGTATTTCTGCTATAGTTTTTTCGAGCAACACATCTTCGTTATTAGTCTCACATACAATAAAACGAATCGTATCTTCCCGTGCAGGTTTGTGCGCAAAAGGGCAGAGGTTTAAACCTAATACGACGCTTTCAAACCAAAAGCGTGTGAGTTGTTCAGGAGATAACTGACTGGTGAGCATAGCGATAAATAATAGTAAAAGTGGAAGATTATAATATCACTTTTAGCGGGAGGTGGTTTTAATGATTAGCCTTGAGGCATTAATCTCCGTAGAAATAACAGCGAAGCACATCCTTTGAAAACCAGAATCTACTTTGCTGCTATCTAGATAATTTACTAGGTGGTTTAGGTTATTTTGACAACCATTTTTCTAAATCATCTGCAGTGCCTATCAGTTCACCATCAATAAATACTTGTGGCACCGTGCCTGCGCCAGTGACGGCGGCTAGCGAGCTATAAGTAATCCCTTTGTCACCTAAGACAATTTCTTCGTACTTGTAACGGTTATCCGTTAAGGCTTTTTTCGCGCGCAAACAATGTGGGCATCCTGGCTTGGTAAATAGTGTTACGCGTTTAGGTAGTGATGCATTAGGGTTGATATGGTTTAGCATGGTGTCTGCATCACTCACATCAAAAGGGTCGCCCGGTACGTCGGCTTCGATAAACATCTTCTCAATAACGCCGTCTTTAACCAGCATAGAATAGCGCCATGAGCGATTGCCAAAACCAATATCATTCTTACCTACCAACATGCCCATGCCGTCACTGAACTCACCGTTGCCATCAGGAATAAAAGTAATGTTGTCGGCATGTTGATCGGCTGCCCATGAGTTCATTACAAAGGTATCATTAACCGATAGGCATACAATGCTGTCTACGCCTTCAGCATTAAATACCGGCGCAAGTTCGTTATAACGGGGTAAATGAGTGGATGAGCAGGTGGGTGTAAATGCACCCGGCAGTGCAAATAGCACAACGTTTTTACCTTTAAAGATGTCATCGCTAGTCACATCGACCCACTGATCGCCTTGGCGAGTACGGAAAGTAACATTAGGTACTTGTTGGCCTTCTTTATTTTCTAACATAATATTAATCCTGAAGAGTGTTAAGCAGTTAAGTTACTATAGTGAATAAACAGAATAGTGTGTATTCAATTAAATGAATAGTTTTAATAGTTTATTTTAATGGCTGTTTTGGTATGCCCCATTTTTTGCTCAGAGTATAAAGATGCTAATCTACTTTATTAATAGTGTATTAATCGCTAGTGCGGTATTAATACATTACGAAATGCTGCGCTGGATATCTTTGCTGATTCCGCGTCTTAATATTCGCCCGCGTTTGCGAGTGCTGTTAGGTGTGTTTGGTGCGCTAACCGCTCATGTGACACAAATTTGGCTGTTTGGTATCGCATACTATTGGCTT
>AEVK01000126.1 GCA_000209515.2 gamma proteobacterium IMCC1989 | reverse complement strand
TTTATTATCGAGATGAAACTGCACTAACGAACTCAAAGAGTCCCAGTCCAGGCGATTATCTGCGGTCATTGGTGTCGCGAGTGCGACTAAGCTTCCTTGAATCCTATTGTTATTGTTAGTCATCTGTATGGCCATCTCGAAAAAGCTAAAGTTGTTATTAAGTAGCGGTTAATACGTTATTAAGTATTTAAAGGGGTTTGAAAGTATGCTGACAGCATGAGAGCTGACACTGATATCTTAGAAACGCCTTAGAATTTACACTGATAAAATTACAGCATCTATGGTACTGACGCGAGCGTGCTTATACAAGAAAATTACGTGAATAAGTAAGGCTAATTAGGCTATATTTATGGGGTTATTAATCTTCATGCTAACCAACCCAAACCTTACTTAGCGTAAACCTTAACTTCACCTGTGGGGCGAGTTTTAAAACGCCGATGCACCCACAGATATTCTTCTGGATTATTGCGAATACAACGCTCAAAATGCTGATTTAACCGCACTAAGTCAGCCCTATTATCACCCGATGGCAAGCTTTCGAACTCGGGTAAAAACTCGATTTCATAACCAGAATAATCTGATAGCCGACGATAAGTAATACCCACAATAGGCACATTGGCCATCGCCGCTAGCCTAGGCGGTGCCGCAACTGTAGCGGCTTCAATACCAAACCAAGGGACAAACTCACTGACCTTCGACCCATAATCTTGATCGGCGGCATACCACAACCAACCACCTTGCTGCATTGCCTTTACCATACCGCGAACATCTCGGCGATTTACTGTCTTAGAATCTGCATTATGCCGTTCTCGCCCATACTGCTGCACTAAGTCATAAACCGGATTATTGTGTGGCCGATAAGACATCGACATATCGAACAACCGATTGATGGCGACATTGGTAATTTCAAGCGTATTAAAATGCATTGCCATGATCAAGGCGCCACGAGACTTACCATTTTCCGTCTTTGACTGCTGCAACGCTTGCCAGCACTCAGCGTTCTTTATCACAAAACGCTTGCGTAAGCGCCAATAAGGCATAAACCACGCGATACCCGTTTCAAACACGGTCATACCATTTGCTTCGAAATGCTTTTTAACTAATTCGTTTATCTGTGTCTCGGAATATTCAGGAAAACACAGTTCGATATTTCTCTCGGCAACGTAACGACGCGTCTTCATCAAGCGATACAATAAACGCCCTAAACAACGCCCAAGCCACATTTGCAAACGAAATGGTAATTGCGCGAGCAACGCAGAGAGCATCAGAAGCACCCACGTTAGCCAATAACGTGGATGTAGTAGATGGATAAAACGACTCGGTTTTGCAGACATTATAGGAGGGAAAAAACCATGATTAAGGTGCGGGATTGCAGTACTGCTGATGAATACCAGCAATGCCCGCTAGCAATTCATCACTCAATGTTAATTGCACGCTACGAACATTGGTTTCTAGCTGAGCCATTGTAGTCGCACCGATAATATTGGAAGCAACGAAATCTTGTTGATTAACAAAAGCGAGCGCCATTTCACTGGAATCAAGCTGATGCTCTTTTGCAAGGTCCACATAGGCATCAGCTGCCGCTTTCGCATATACATTGGTATAGCGGGTAAAGCGATCATATAAGGCGAGGCGCGACCTTTCTGGTAAAGCGCCACCATAATACTTGCCCGACAACATGCCGAACGCTAAAGGCGAATACGCAAGTAAGCCGATGTTTTCACGTAATGACATTTCCGCCAAACCAATTTCATAGGTACGGTTAAGCAGGTTATATGGGTTTTGAATACTCACTGGTCGCGGCAAACCAAGTTGATCGGCAACGCGGCACGCCTCCATCACCCCCCAAGGGGTTTCGTTAGACAAACCATAATGCCGAATTTTGCCAGCAGCTAACAACTCCCCTATTGCAGCTATGGATTCTTCCAAGGGGATGATCTGCTCATTTTTATCTAATGATGCACAACCTAAGCGACCAAAAAAATTGGCTTTGCGGTCAGGCCAATGGATTTGATACAGATCGACATAATCCGTTTGTAAGCGCTGCAAAGAGCTATCAATCGCTTGCTTGATTTGTAAACCACTAGGGCGAGGGCCGCCACGAATATATTCGAAACCGGGATTATGAACCCCATTACCGGTGACCTTGGTAGCTAATACAATCTTATCTCGCATTCCACGATCAGCAAGCCAGCGACCAACCATCGCCTCCGACTCACCGTACGTACTCGCTTTAGGCGGGACTGGGTACATTTCCGCCACATCAATGGTATTAATCCCTTGCGCAACGGCGTAGTCCATTTGCTCAAACGCTTCTGCTTGGGTATTTTGCTCACCATAAGTCATGGTGCCCAAGGTCAGTAAACTCACCTGTATATCGGTATTACCTAATGCTCGATATTGCATGGGCACAACAACTCCTGCTATTAACTAATGTAAACTTTATTCAACGGATGAAAAATTCGCGTCAACCAATGTGGTGCTTTCAGCGGTATAATCAACACCCTCAACACCAAAGCCAAACAAGCGTAAAAACTCAGTTTGGTAAAGCGCGAAATCCGATAACTCGTTTAGATTTTCTGTAGTCACTTGTGGCCAGATGGCCTCGACTTTTGCCTGAATAGCCGGATCTAGCTCTAACTCGTCTACGCGGAAACGATTATCGCTATCCAGCCTTGGGGTGTCAGTGTAAAGACATTCGGTAAACAAGCGCTGTAACTGCTCAATACAGCCTTCATGAGAACCTTCTTCCTGCATCACTTTAAACAAAATCGCTAAATACAAAGGCATGACCGGAATGGCTGAACTTGCTTGAGTCACTACCGCTTTTAACACACTCACATGTGCTGCTCCGTTGATACCCGTTAGCTGGTTACGCAATTCGCCTGCCGCACGATCTAGATCTTCTTTCGCCTTACCAATGGTCGCATGACCATAGATTGGCCAAGTCAGTTTTTCACCTAGGTAAGTATAAGCAACGGTTTTTGCACCGCTATTCAACACGTCAGCCTCGGCTAAAGCATCTATCCATAACTGCCAATCTTCACCACCCATCACTTTTACGGTGGTGGCAATTTCTTCTTCGCTAGCAGGCTGTACCGTGACTTCGCCCACAACTTTAGAATCAGTGTTTAAGTTTTTTGCGGTATAGCTTTCGCCAATAGGCTTTAAGGTAGAGGAGTAAACCTCACCCGTTACCGGATCTTGGCGACGTGGCGATGCCAAGCTGTAAACCACTAAATCAATTTTGCCCATATCCGCTTTAATTTGCTCGATCACCTGTTCTTTACAAGCCGTAGAAAACGCATCGCCATTAAAGCTTTTTGCATATAAGCCCGCTTCGTGAGCAGCCGCTTCAAAAGCCGCTGAATTGTAATAGCCTGCTGAGCCGGTTTTACGTTCTGTCGGTGGCTTTTCAAAGAAAACACCCATGGTATTTGCGCCATAACCAAAGGCCGCCGTAATACGCGAAGCCAAGCCGTAGCCGGTAGATGCACCAACCACCAATACATTCTTAGGCGCAGGAGCATTACCTTCAGGCACATAAGGCGCTTTGGATTGAATAAACTCAATTTGCTGATGAACATTGGCCGCACAACCTTGTGGATGCGCATTAGTACAAATAAAACCACGAACTTTAGGAGAAATAACCATGAATAGACCTTACACTATTGTTATAGATAGATGCTGTAGACTGACATCACTAACGTAAAGCCGTGCATTATAAACCCATAGGCGACTATTAGCTAACCTCGCCTCGGCATCGCTAAATCAACGACAGCGCCACAGACTATCGTTATAATCAATCTATATTTCAACAAGTCTTGCCGCATGGCATGACCCGTTTACAACTTCATTCACGGCATGATTCTCATATGACAAACTCGATTAACCCCGACCTATTCCAACTGCGTTTTAGCACGCCTAAAACATGGGTAGACGCTGTATTAGGTGACTTCCCCGCTTTTTTAAACGATCATGCACAAGCCGAGAAAAAAGCCTCTGGCATGGCGATGTCTATGCTATCTCACTACCCAGATAAACCCGACATCGTCAAAGCGATGGTCGACTTAGCTATAGAGGAGTTAGCGCATTTTCGAGAAGTCATTAAACTGATGCATCAGCAGGATCAATATTTAGGCAGTGATGAAAAAGACCCTTACGTTAACTTACTCCGAAAAGAAATGCGCAACGGAACCGAGCTGTATCTATTAGACCGCCTGTTAATCGCAGGAATTATTGAAGCCCGCGGCTGCGAACGTTTTGGCTTGATTGCTCGGTATCATAGCGACCCCGAATTACAAAAATTTTATCAACTTATTACCGACTCTGAATCTAAGCATCATTTATTATTTATTGATCTTGCATGCCTATACTTTAGTACGCCGTTGATTGAAGAGCGCCTAGATGAATTATTAACGATAGAAGCCAACATTGTTCGTGAATTGCCAGTACGGGCTGCGCTGCATTAAACCGTCATTAATACGCAGAAATAAACCTATGCCAAAAGCTCCAAAACACACTGCGTTAAGTAAAAAAATAGAGCGCTGTTTAGCGCAATATCTATCTCAACATGCGGAACCAGAAATAGCGATTGCGCAACAACTTACACTGCACAAAAAAATAACACCCTACCAACATTGTCTTGTTATTCCTGCATACGACGAAACGGATCATTTTGTTCAGCGCATTCAGCAAACTTTCAGTAATGACAGTAGCACTCGCATACTGCTTATCACCATAATTAATCAGCCAGACAACACAGACGAAACCATTAACAATCAGCAGATATGGGATTCATTACTTCATACCTACACTGTTATCGGCCAGATCAACAATAGAGACCGATCGAACACAGAACACCTACAAAACCATTGCTTATTATCCATCAACGCACAGATAGATTTGTTATTGGTCGATCGATTCCATCACAAAATACCTCAACAGCAAGGTGTCGGTCTCGCCAGAAAGATTGGTGGCGACATTGCCTGCCAATTGATACACGATAAAATAATAGAAACATTATGGGTGCATTATTCCGATGCCGATACGTATTTACCCGACAACTATTTTTCTTCTTTAACACAAGCGACCCACCTATTCGAAAACACTCATTACAGTGCAGCAGTTTATCCCTACACTCACATCTCATCAGGCAATACACCGAACAGCAGCGAGCTTGATCAAGCAACACGTTATTACGAACAACACTTACACTATTATGTAGACGGGCTAAAACGCGCAGGCTCACCTTATGCATACCACACACTGGGCAGCTGTATTGCTAGCAATGCATATCACTACTGCCAAACGAGGGGCTTTCCAAAACGATCGGGCGGGGAAGATTTCTACTTACTTAACAAGCTCGCTAAGCTAGGAAAGATTCTCGAACTCAGCTCACCAATTCTAAAAATAGAATCACGGCTTTCTCATCGCGTTCCTTTTGGCACAGGACCCGCTGTTGAAAAAATCATTGAACGGCTACAGATAAAAAACGCTAACGACAACACCATAGATTACCACCCATCATGCTTTGCAGAGTTAGCCACTCTCATCACACATTTTGATTGTCTTTTTGATTATAAAAAAACAAGCGCACAATACACCGACTGGCTAGCATTATTAAGTCAACCATTACAAAAGTCACTGGCCACACTAGGCATTGAAAAGTTATTCATTCATATCGATAAACAAATAAATAACCAAACCGAATGCCACAAACATTGCCACTACTGGCTAGATGGGTTTAAAACCCTTAAACTCATTCATCTATTAACCGAACATTACCCGAAACAATCGGTAATTTATTCTGACAAGCTATACCGGTAGTTCGTCCATGCAATGAGCCTTACATTAGCAATGTATGTTAACGGAAAAAATATAGCCATGAGTACTACAAAGTATTTAAGCAAGATTAAACAGAGCGCCAAATGGTTATCCATTGCCATATGCGTCAATATGATTGCTAGCAGTATTTTTTACTTCTCGTTATTAATTAGCTCAAGCAATGACAATGCCGCAGACGCCAAAATATATGAGCAATCCCTCACTGCCTCTATCAACCAATTCGAATATCTACCGGCATTACTCGCTAGCGACACCCTATTTATTAACGCTCTACTCTATTCATCAAACAATCACCTACTGACTAATAAAAAGCTTACCTTTATCGCAGAACGCGCAGGCGCAGATGTGGTTTATATTATGAATATCTCCGGCACTGTCGTCGCATCCAGTAACTACCTTAGCAAAAATAGTTTTTTAAATAATAACTACGCATTCAGACCGTATTTTCAAGATGCTATAAAGCAACGAAAGCGTCAGTTTTATTATGCAAAAGGAGCAACCACTGGCATCCCCGGCTTTTTCATCTCGGAGCCCATTATCTATAATGACCAAACCATTGGCGTTGCAGTGGTTAAGCTCAACATGACGTACTGGGAAGATAATTGGAGGAATACAGAAAACACCGTCATCACCGCAGATAATAACGACGTCATTATTTTAAGTTCCATTGACCAATGGCGTTATAGGACGATTGGTGAACTATCAGAGGAGACCTTAAACCGAATTAGCCAATTACAGCAATTTGGCAACAAAGAACACAAAAGCCTATACACCAAAACTTATACCGCTCAACTCTATAGACTTCTTAACCTCACATTTTGGAAAATCGATAACGAACTGTATTTATCACAACATTCATCCATCCCAGAGATTAATTGGTCGCTGTACTATCTTGTCAAAAACCAAAAATTTTTATATCCAACGTTCATATTCTTCATTATTACCAATGTTTTTTTTATATTTACTTACCTCATTCGACGGGAAAGAAAACATCGTATAGCGTCTATAAATAAAAACCAAAGACTAGAACTTATTCGTCAAGAAGAATTAAAAACCGTCATGGATAACATTCACGTAGGTGTCACATTATTTACTGAAACAGGACAGCTTGTTTCGATCAATGACCATGCTAAGTATTTATTATTCCAAGGGCATTCACCTCACCCAAAAAACGTCATCCACATTAACGACATAATCAGCATTGAAGCTGATCAGTTTGATAAATTACTGCTCAATGACATTTCATCAGCAACTTATCATGAAGCTTATGCGTTAAATAATGGCGAAAAAACGACCCCAATTATGTTTGCATTAAGCAAAGTAAATGCAATGGATACAGAATTATACTTAATGACGTTTATTAATATCAAACGCCGAAAAGCAGCAGAAGATGAGCTAGTCAATATCAACAATTCTCTCGAAGACACCATCGCTATGCGCACACAAGAACTACAGCAAGCACAAGCAACGCTTATTCAAAAAAACAAAGCCGCCGCATTAGGCAATATGGCCGCCACTATTGTGCATGAGCTAAGCCAACCCTTATCGGCCATTAACAGCTCAGCCTCTGCCGTTAGCGCTAAAATAAATAATCAAGATTGGAATGGCGCAAAAGAATCCGCTAACCGACTCAATCCGCTCAGTAAAAAAATGCATAATGTCATTAACTTACTCAAACACTTTAGTTACCAAGATAACGAAAGCCAGCAAAAAACCGCTCTAATGGCTACAATCCATAACGCATTAAATAGCGTCAGCGATATTATGCATGAAAAAAATATTCACCTAGATGACAGCGGCATCAACCAAGCCAATTCCAATGACATCATTTACGTAGAAACCAACCCATTAAAACTAGATCTAGTCATTTCTAACATTATAAAAAATGCTATGGATGCTGCAGAGAAGAGCGACAAGGCCAAAATAACCGTCGCCGTTGAAACGAATGCACAGAAAGCATATGTTCATATCAGTGATAACGGTGGGGGGATAGACCCAAAAATCATGAGCAAATTATTTAGTCCTTACTTCACGACAAAAGAAGTGGGAAAAGGACTGGGCTTAGGGCTATCTATTTCTTACGAAATCATTCAAGAGTACAACGGAAACATTAGTGCAAAAAATATGGATGGCGGCATGTGTTTCACCATTCAGCTGCCGTGTTATATTGAATCACAGCTACCATCGAACAGGCCTAGCTAAACACTCGCCAGAGATACCCATGAAAAAAGAAGACATTACGATAATATTAATAGACGACGATAAAGACATTCGTATTAGCACGACAGATTTATTGTCAACGCGCTTTAAAAAAATCGAAAGTTATAGCTCACCCAAAGCAGTACTACCTAAGATCACCACAGAACTAGCCGCCGTTATCGTAACCGATCTACGCATGCCAAACGACGATGGATTGGAATTTGCCTGTGAAGCCAATCGTATAGATCCGCACTTACCGATTATCTTAATGACTGGCTATGGCGATGTATCCACTGCGGTAGACGCAATGAAACACGGCATTTATGATTTTATTGAAAAACCCGTGGATTCTGATCGCCTGATCAATACCATTGAGCGCGCGATAGAAAAGCGCCACATGACTTTATCGCTTAGCTCCACCAAAGAAAAAAACACTCATCAAAACGATATTGATAAACGTATTATTGGTCACAGCCCAGTAATAAAAATCCTTAAAAAGACTATTCTCGATTTTGCACCCATGGACATCCCTATCGTCATTTACGGTAACACAGGCACCGGCAAAGAATTAGCAGCACATTGCTTACATGACTATAGCCCAAGACGGGAACAGCCTTTTATACTGCTCAATTGTGCAGCCATACCGGAAGAATTAGCAGAAACAGAGCTATTTGGCTACACCAGAGGTGCATCATCTAATGCCTCCGCTCTGCATAAAGGCAAGTTAGAGCAAGCGAAAAAAGGCACTGTTTTTCTTGATGAAATTGATAGTTTACCTATTAAAGCACAAGCAAAACTTTTATTAGCTATAGCTGACAAAGTGGTCACACCGGTAGGAAGCAATGTACAAATACCCATTCATTGCCGCATTGTCTCAGCCACCAAGACGGAGTTACGAAACAATAAAAACTTTAGACAAGATTTATTTTTTAGTTTACAAGTGACCGAGCTGAGGCTACCCGATGTCAAGCAGCGAGAAGAAGACATAATAGAATTATTTAATTATTTTGCACTACGTCAGTGCTCACATTTAGCAACAGAATATCAGCCGCTTTCTGATGAAGGAAAAAAGAAACTACTGACTTATGAGTGGCCCGGCAATGTAAGAGAACTCGTTAACGTTGCGATTCGTTATGCGTTAAAAAACTGTACTGACCTTGACCATGCAATTCATAGCGATGAGCTTGACGACTTTTATAGTCGCTCATATGGTCACTCATCTAGCCATCCGGAAAAATCCCTTAAGCAGCAGGTAGAAGCCTACGAAGAATTGCTTATCAAATTAAAACTGCGAGAACACAAAGGCAAGGTTGGCAAAGTGCTAAGTGACTTACAAATTGAACGTCGCACCTTCAATCAAAAATTGAATCGCTACGGGATTAATACAGGAGACTATAAAACAGAATAGTATAATGGGCTACGTGGTGATTAAAAGTAGTTAAGGAACCTCTGAATAAGTCTGAGTGAAATTTTCGGTGAGATAAAATGAGGGTATTTGAGGCGAATATTGAAGATAATAGCGAGCTATTGGCGAAAT
>AEVK01000127.1 GCA_000209515.2 gamma proteobacterium IMCC1989 | reverse complement strand
GTCAGATCAGGTCTGAGCTACTACAAATAAAGACGGTTAGAACGCAAAAACCCCACTGCTACGAAGGTAACTAAGTAACAATGGGGTTTAATTTACAGGAAGTTGAGTCATTTCAATCGTATTTAGCGTCGTCCGTCGTTCCTTGCTCCAGTCCATTGCTGCATCCAGCGGGTGTATAATGCAATAATTCGCGCCACAAGAATGTAGGTATTTGCCTGCGACCAATGTAGGACATATCTCACACGCGCCATCAAAGTATGTTCATTGGGTAGGCTAATTTTCCTCTTCACTACCCTTTAATGCACGTAGTAATACGCCTTGGCGTTGCACAATATGCTGTATAAGCGTTTCCCGGTTAGAATCGGTCATTTCTGTAAACTCAATCCGCAAGAAGTATGTATCGGTATCATGCATACGATCACAGGCAATTACTCGGCCTATCACAACCACATGCTTAGATGATGGCCTAAGCAGCAAATCCAATTCAAGCAAGGTGTTAGGCACCAACATTTCTTCGACAGGAAAAGCAACGCCACTCGCGCTAAGACTCGCTTGATCGATTCGATGACAGGCGTGTTGCGACATTAAATTATCTAATTCCAGCATCATCAAAATCGCATCAATTTTTTGATTTAATTGGCTGCCCAACTTAGCCATTTCAGGCGACAATGATTTAACGACATCGATTTGCTCTTGAATCAAGATATTATGGTGACTCAAGATGCTTAAAGTATCAATGCGCTTTTCTGGATCCTCATCGTCGTTATGTTCATCCACAATCACCCGGTAAGATACCCCCAGTGAATCAACAATACGGAAATATCGACGACGATTATCTTTCTTTTCTTTTTGCATGCTGCAGCCTCTGAAAACAACGCTTATTATTCGTCGTTTTTAAAATATCTCATCTGGTTGTAATTCGAATAAATAATCTGGATTGATATCTAGATCACGCATCACATCTTGCCCTTCCGCTTTAATGATTTCTTTATCCTCTTCAGATATTTCTTCACCTAAGCCTTGGCGTATCACTATTTCGACTCGTCGATTACGCGATCTATTTTCTTCTGAGTTATTATCAACTAGAGATTGAGTATCAGCAAAACCCGATACTTCAAACCGGCGAGGGTCAACATCACCATCCATTAAGGCTTGTGCCACAGACACCGCACGCGCAGTAGATAACTCCCAATTAGAACGATAGCGTGCAGAGCGAATAGGGATATTGTCGGTATGACCCTGCACCTGTATTTTCCCCGGTTTTGTGAGAACCGCCTCACGAATATCATCCATCACATCATAATAATCATCATTCATAATATGAGAACCAGACTGAAACGAGCCTTTTTCGCGAATACGCACAATAATTTTTCGGCCGTCGGTTTCTATTTCAATTTCACCGGCGACTATTTGTTCACGTAAATCGTTGGCTAGTTCTCGCGCATCATTTTGCGTTTCCCTGATGAGATCTTCTAACTGCTGCTTAATTTTTAATTTAACACCCGCTTCTTTATCAATATCACCGGCTTCTACATCGTATTCTTCAACCTGCCTGACCTCTAAACTCATCTGGGTAATATCTGCGGTTTTTTGCCAGATTTCATTAATGGGAGTCGGCTCTGGGATAGCGGGACTGAACTCACGTGCAATAATACTAGTGCCTTTAGGAACATCCGTGACTTTGAGCTGGGTTTGCACACCAAATGCTTGTGCCATAGAGCCCGCTAAACGCTTGAACTTCATGGCATCCATTTCTGAAAAGGATAAAAGCAGCACGAAAAAGCACATCAATAACGACATCAAGTCGGCAAAGGTGGCCATCCACGCAGGTAGACCTTCGGGACATTCGCACTCTTCTTCTTCATCAACCATGCAATAGCTCTCTTACACTTTCATCTTGCGCGATCTATTCAGCAATCTCACGCTTACCTTCTGGAAGATAATTGCGCAACATGCTGTCAATGACCCTAGGGTTTTGACCATTTTGAATCGCTAACAAGGCATCAATCACCAAGTTTTTGAGCAAGACATCGTTTTTAGCTTTAAGAGTTAATTTGGCGGCAATAGGATCACAAAAGCCATTGGCTAATACCGCACCATACAATGTGGTCAACAAAGCCACCGCCATCGCAGGGCCGATAGACTTGGGATCAGACATATTAGCCAGCATCGCCACCAAACCGATCAAAGTACCAATCATGCCCATGGCAGGAGCCATTGATGCCATATTGGTGAAAATAGACGCACCCACTGCGTGACGCTTTTCGGCTTCCGTTTTTTCTTTAGATAAAATACCTTTAACGACATCCGGCTCATGACCATCCACTAATAGCTGAATGCCTTTACCGAGAAAATCACTACTCACTTCTTTACCTTCGAGCGCCAATAAGCCGCCTTTGCGGGCTTCGTCTGCTAAGGCAACAATTTCATCAATAAGGTCAGCTAAATTAACATCGCCGCCCTTAAAACTTTTACCAATCATCTTGCCAAAGCCAAGGTATTGCGAAAGGCCGTATTTAGCCATCACCGCGGTAAACGTACCGCCAAATACGATGACAAGTGAAGGCACATTAACAAACATCGTAATGTCACCACTGAGCATCATCGTGACCACAATCAAGGCCATTGCACCAATAATGCCTATCAGCGTTGCTAAATCCACATCCTACCTCTCGTTATCGTCATTCGTTTTTTCACCACTTGTCTTTTTAGTCTAGCTGCTATTTTTCATTTCTCCTGTAAAACCTGTAAATTATTCACCAGCTCTGGTAGTGTAGGCAGCGATACTGATTTACCCAATGACAGAACTGAAAACCATGACAAATAAGCCCAAAAACGACGAACAGGCTGCTACCACCAGCATCAATTTCGAAGAGTCAATTAACGCCTTAGAAGACTTAGTCAACGCACTAGAAAACGGCGACCTTTCTTTGGAGGAGTCTCTTAGTACTTTTGAAAAAGGCATTCGTTTAACCAAAGAATGCCAACAGCAATTGACGACAGCCGAGCAAAAAATAGCCCTCTTGACTGGCGATGATGACAATATGACTGCCGTTGAATTTGCAACCGATAAGTAAGACCTAATAATTGCCTACAGACCTCCATCTGCAGACAACACTCTTAAACCAAAAAATAATTACCCGAAAATAGTTAGAAGCATCAGAGGCCATACTTGTCTTTCAGCCATTACCTTAATGAATGTAGTCAGCGCATAGATCGCGTATTAACCGATCATATTGCCGCTTACGACGCTCATCCACAGCTACTTAACGCCATGAAATACAGCTTATTTAATGGTGGGAAAAGAGTGCGGCCCGTGTTGGTGTATGCCAGTGCAGAGGCCATATCTGACATCAGTAAAGCGACAACAACTACCAGTGATTATGCAGCAATGGCCGTTGAAGCCATTCATGCCTATAGCTTAATACACGATGATCTACCAGCAATGGATGATGATGATTTACGACGCGGCAAGCCCACTTGTCATATTGCATTCGATGAAGCGACTGCTATTTTAGCGGGTGATGCGTTGCAAGCCTTTGCCTTCAATATACTCTGCGAGGCAGTAGATGCAGATCCCAGCATACAGCTAAAAATGCTACATACCTTAAGCCACGCCAGTGGTGCTAACGGCATGGTCGGCGGCCAATCTATTGACTTGGCAGCAGTCCAGCAAACACTGACACTCAATCAATTGGAAACCATGCATCGCTTAAAAACTGGCGCGTTAATTAGCGCCAGCACTCGCTTAGGGGCACTCTCCACTGGCATCGCATCAGAAAGTCAGCTGCAAGCACTACATGAATACGCCAACGCTATTGGCCTCGCGTTTCAAGTGCAAGACGATATCTTAGATGTCACCTCAGATACCCATACACTGGGAAAACAACAAGGTGCAGATGCTGCTCTCAATAAACCCACCTATATTGCTCTTTTAGGCCTAGATGCAGCGCAACAAAAAGCTAAAACGCTGCATGAGCAAGCGTTAGATGCACTGAGCGGTTTTGACTACCGCGCAGACAACCTGCGCCACTTATCTGCTTACATCATCAATCGTCGGTCTTAATATCTTCCCGCCTCTTTCTATACCTTTCAACTTATCTGAAAGTACCCCATACATCACAATCAATCATCGGCGCAGCCAATAAACCCTTTTAAACACTTTTAAAGGTCTTCACAAGCGACTACAATTAGCCGTTATTTTTGAGGGTCATTACGTCACCGCTTTCCTTATTGGCTACCAAAAGAACTGTATGCTCTCCAATAGCCAAAACAACCATTACAGCAAACCATATATGTCTTTATCTAGCGAAATTCCGTTGTTACGCCCCGACACACCCTTGCTGGATGCTGTCAATTCACCGGAAGATTTACGCCAGTTAGACCCAGAAGATCTCTCGCTGATTGCACAGCAAATACGCGAATATTTGTTGTATTGCGTAGGACAAACGGGTGGGCATTTTGGCGCGGGATTAGGTGTGGTCGAACTGACCATTGCGTTGCATTATGTGTATAACACACCCAACGACCGTTTAGTGTGGGATGTAGGCCACCAAACATACCCTCACAAAATTCTTACTGGACGACGTGAGCAAATGCTTACTATGCGCCAATACCAAGGGTTATCAGGATTCCCTAAACGCTCAGAAAGCGATTACGACACTTTCGGCGTTGGGCACTCTAGCACCTCAATCAGCGCTGCTCTCGGCATGGCGATTGGCAGCGAAATGAGTAGCGGAATAAATAACGACCAAGACAGCCAAGCACGCAAGCACGTCGCCATTATTGGTGATGGCTCCATGACCGCAGGAATGGCTTTTGAAGCTCTCAACCATAGCGCGCACACAGGCAACGACTTACTTGTTATTCTCAACGATAACAACATGTCGATATCACCCAATGTAGGCGGTCTCGCGACTTATTTTTCAAAAATTTGGGCAAGTAAATCCTATAACGCTTTGCGTGAAAACAGTAAGCGAGTACTCACAAAGTTGCCACGTGCATGGGAAATGGCGCGCCGCACCGAAGAACACATGAAAGGTTTAGTTTCGCCAGGCACTCTATTTGAAGAAATGGGCTTCAACTACGTTGGCCCAATAGATGGTCATGATTTACCAGAACTCATCAATTATTTTGAAAAACTAAAAGCAATAAAAGGTCCCAAGCTACTTCATATAATCACTCGTAAAGGTAAGGGCTTCTCTCCTGCAGAAGCAGACCCGGTAGGCTATCATGCGCTCAATAAAATTGAACCTAAAGTCAACAATGCTCCTACGGTAAAAGCTGTTACCACGGCTAAAAAATATCAAGATGTATTTGGTCAATGGCTTTGCGATATGGCTACTGCAAGCGAAAAGCTCGTCGGCATCACACCCGCTATGTGCGAAGGCTCTGGCATGGTGGCGTTTTCCGAGCAATTCCCCGAACGTTACTACGATGTAGCGATTGCAGAACAACATGCTGTCACTCTTGCTGCGGGAATAGCTTGCGAAGGACAAAAACCCGTTGTCGCGATCTATTCGACGTTCTTACAACGAGGGTACGACCAGCTAGTGCACGATGTTGCACTACAAAACTTAGATGTTACCTTTGGTATTGACCGCGCTGGAATTGTCGGTGAAGACGGCCCCACCCATGCAGGCAGTTTTGATCTTTCATACTTGCGCTGTATTCCCAATATGATTATCGCTGCACCTAGCGATGAAAACGAATGTTATCAACTACTCTCTTCAGCGTATCATCATGTCGGCCCTGCCGCTGTGCGCTACCCTAGAGGCAAAGGTATTGGAACCAGCATTTCGTCTGTCGCTTCTATCGCAAACAATGATGACTTCACCGTCGGGAAAGCGCGCAAAATTAGCGAAGGAAGTAATGTTGCCATCCTCAATTTCGGCACACTATTACCTTTCGCCATAGAAGCAGCTGCCACTTTAAAAGCGACTGTTTATGACATGCGCTGGGCAAAACCCCTTGACCATGAAGCGATCAAACAATTGGCACAATCACATCGTTTATTAGTCACCTTAGAAGAAAATGCCATTGCCGGTGGCGCAGGCAGCGGAGTTTGTGAGTACATTGCCCAACAGGGCCTGCCCACCGCAGTATTGCCGATGGGCTTACCGGATACATTTATTGATCACGGCAAACGGGAAAAAATACTAGAAGGTATCGGTTTAAGTGCCGAAGGCATTATTGGCGCAATAGAAAAGCGCTTAGCCGCTCTTGGGTAACAACAAAATAGCAGAAAAAATTAGCACGACCAACAAGCCAACGAACACTTTAAGCAGCATAAATGTTGGCATAACAAATACAGCGACACCTATACTCTGACTACCTACTTAGAGATAGGTTGTTGATCTCGCATTTAAGCTGTAGAACTCCCCATCGAACTTTCTATAAAACCATCAACGCTAGGACGCGGCTTCGACAACCAAATATAGAAGCCTTTTTTATCGACTCAACATTCAATCACATAATAATCAATCACATAACAATCAATTATTCACTAAAAAAACAGCACGGGTAGTGGTACTTTATGAAATACATAAATTATTTTTTCTTTATTTTTTTAGCGATCACATCATGCCTAGCTAACGCTGACTATAGTTTAATTAACACGACAAAAGGAAGATTTGTTTTATTAGATGAAAAAAACCGAAGTCTTGTAACGATTAACACACTGGCATTTAAAGACAAATGGCAATGGACTCATACAGAACAAAAACAAAAACCCACCACTAATAACGGAATCACTAATTATAATTACACACTAGATGATGAAAACATTTCATGGTCTTTAAGCATAAGCGAAAAAAATACGTCATTAATGATCAACAATCTATTAACGGCAACAAAAACTATTCCTCTTACCTATATTGCACTAGCAATAGAACCCAATGACGCCTTAAAAAATGGTTACATCACACTTACTGACATAGACAATAAAACCACACGCCTCACCACACCATTGAGAATAAAAAACACTAGCAACATAACCAAAATGGATTACTTTACTAGCAAAAAGGAAAAGAAAGTTAGCATTATTTTTTCATCCCCCTTAAACATCCATCACCATAAAAATTCTAGAATAAAACTGACCGGAAAAAGCATAGAGCCATCAAAACCAGAACAACACTCAATAAAAATATCCTCCGACCATCCCATACGGTTTTATAAAAGCAACGACGATGTTAAGCAGCAGGAAAATCATAAAAACTGGTTTACTTTTACAACTACCGACACTCGAAAAAAAAGTGATATAGGTCTACAAGACTGGCTTACGCCCATTGAAGGCAGTTTGCAACCACTCGACGACAAAATAATAGAAAACAACAAAAACTATAAAGCATGGGGAACCAATGTCGAGTATATACATGTTGCACCCGACAGAAAGACAGCAAAAAAACGAACTGATTTTTTTGCCAAATACGGCATCAACAATGTGCGTTTACACAAGCTCAGCAATAGCAGCTGGGAAGGTTTAGGAACAGAAAACAACGCCACTGAGTATGATCCTGAAAAAATGGATCGCTTTGATTACTGGCTATCGTTATTGAGAAAAAAAAGGATTCGCTACGGTTTTTCCCCCATTTGGGACTTGCGGGTTTACGAGGGCGACCGAGAGTCTTTGGTCGCCTATGATGAGATAGTAAAAGCCAAGCCTAACAAGCCCGTCACCACTGGATTAGTATGGTTCGCAGAAGATGTGCAACAATTACATATCGACACACTCACCAACTTATTGAACCATAAAAATCCTTATACAAAAAAGCGTTACGCCGATGACCCCGCATTAAGCTATATAGAAATTCAAAATGAAGAAAATGCTTTTTTTTATACCTTCATGTCTAAGGTCAAAAAATACCCAACTTATCACAGAATGCTTGCGGAGCAGTTTAGCGACTGGCTCACAGCAAAGTACAAAACACATAGTGGTTTGATAACCGCATGGGGAGCCTCATCAATAGACACTTTTAAAAATGAAGGAGGTCTACCTAACGAACAATTAGAACAGAGAAACATTACTCCTATTACTAGCCCTTGGTTTCACGACAATCAAGCTCGAGATCATCGCCGTGCTAAGCGCTTACAGGACACAGCCGAGTTTTTATTTTTAAAGCAGCAGCAATATTATGAAAAGGCAAAAAAAGCTATTCGCGATACAGGCTTCAAAGGTTTAATCGTCGGCAGTAACTGGCAAGCAGGGAATAAAGGCGCACACTTTTTAAATTTACTCAGTGACTCAGAAACTGGAATTATTGATAGGCATAATTATCAAGGCGGCGCTAAAGGCAAGCCCGGACACCATATGAAATCTGGGTTTACATTAATTAATGGTTCAATGTTAGACAATCCAGGTAGCGGCTTACTATCAACAGGAATGCAACAAGTCGCCAACAAACCCTTTATGTTTAGCGAATGGCTATCCGTCGTACCATCTGAATGGGCAGCAGCTGATACCAGCATTATTGCAGCTTATGGTTTTGGCCTACAGGGCTGGGATATGAGTTATCATTTTGCTAGCAATGGCGCAGGATTTAGCGAGCAACTTAACCCCTCTTATTTCAAATTCAATAATTTAACACCTGTTGGTATCGGCTTATACCCAGTATTAAGCCGAATGGTATTGCGACAAGACATTACTGAGGCTGAGCCTATCGCAATTCGTCGCCTCAATAAACGGCAAGCCATTACTAATGATTACGACTTTACACATACCACAGAACAACAACACGACATCAAATCATTTAGTGGTACACCAAGTCACCATGCACTGGCTGCGGGAAAAGTATTAGTAGAATTTACCGAAAAACGTGGAATCTCAACCATTGATGATTGGCAAAAAAAGCATTTGCAAAAGAACATTGATGGATCAACGACGATTACGTCTTCAACCGAACAATTGGCGTGGACATATTCTGACAAAAAGCATCAAGGTTTCATTGAAGTAAACAGCAAAGGCACACAAGGCATTATTGGTTTTGCCAAAAATAATACATACGTGATGGATGATCTAAGTATTCAACCGAAGTCACCTTATTCCGTTATTCTCACCACTGCAAAATCACCTAAAGGCACACTAGCATCTGATAATGAGGCGATTATTATCGCTATTGCTAGAGCCCACAATACACATATGAATATCGTGGGAGATTTATTAGCTAATGCCGGTGAAGCCCCCATTATTTTAGAACCCGTAAAAGCGCAATTACAATTTAAACGTAAAGGCACTATTCATGTACTCGATCATGACGGCATACGGACGGGAAAAACCTATCCATTAATAGATGGAAAATTTGAACTTGATACCGGGCGAGATAAAACTATTTACTATTTAGTTCGTTTTGAATAAGACTTGAATGTAAGTAACGCTATAACGATAAGAAATAACTAAAAAAATCGGTATCTTTTTGATAACCCAAACGCTCATATAATCGCTGAGCCGACAGGTTATTCGTTGCTGTCTGCAGTCCAATCCCTTTTGCTCCTGCAGCACGAGCAAACGTTTCTACTTTTTCTAGCAAGCTCCTACCTACGCCTGTACCTCTTGCATCAGGAGTGACATATAAATCGTTTAATATCCAAGTGCGTCGAGCTGATACAGATGAAAACGACGGGTATAGCTGTGTAAAGCCAACCGCATCACCGCTCTCTTCTTGGGCTAAGAAAATCACAGATTCGCTTTTCTCTATTCGTTCACAGATAAATTGTTGAGCTAATGCAAGATCACTTTGTTGCTCATAAAAAACACGATACTGATCAAATAATATAGCGACTAATTGCACATCACTTTCTGTTGCTTGACGAATAGAGAGCGACATTTTCATACCTCCTTAACCGTACTGGTAAACATACGAAAAGCAGCATAACTGAAAAACGCCGCCAATAAACCTTCAAGCCCAATACGCATTTTACTATAAATACGTTGCGCTATAGCGGTAGAAAAAAGTAAAGCATAAGTAAAAAAAACACCTATTCCTATCAAGCCGCACCCTAACACAACGGTAAAAGCGGTTTCACTATGTCCACCTGACTCCATCGAAAAAGTCACTATAGATAACCACACAAAAATAGCTTTAGGATTGGTCAGATGTAACAACAAACCACTGAAAAATATTTTTTTACTATCAACGACAATCGGGCAATCAACTACAGGTTTTTTCGATTGATGCGAAGTGATTTTATTTTTTGGCAACAAAGAAATGACCGAACGTGCCGAGCGCAATGCTAGCCACAAAAAATATATACCAGCCATTATTTTCATCGAAAATAACAAAGAAGAGTAATGCACCAACACCGCCGATAAGCCAAATGCTGCTAACACGCCCCAAAAACAAGAGCCTACAATAATCCCCAAAGAAAGAATAAGCGCAGGCTTTCTACCGGATGCCATTGCCGTCCCCATGATCGCCAAATTACTCGGCCCCGGACTCGCGACGCCTAAAAAATAAATAGAGTAGGCAAGCAATACTTGCCCCGTAAATAACGCTTCCATTTTACTCACCATTTTTTATGTTATTAATAGACCTTATGAATGTCTTAGCACCGCTTTAATTACACTGAAGTCGCCTGACAAAAAATCAGACAACACCGGCTCAACCTCATCTACCGTTATATTTTTCACCCATTCAGAACGGCAGTTTTCCACTAGCGCTATCGCTTTTTTAAACTGTTCTTGCGAAAAGACAAACGAGCCTAATAGTTTTTTCTGGTGGCGAATCAGTTCAGATATATTGACGTCCAATGTCGGCGTATCAAAGCCTAAAAACACACAGACGCCATTCTTTTTTGTGATATCGATAGAGGCATGCTTGGCTGACACTGATCCCACGGTATCAAACACCACATCAAAAACAGCAGTATTATTATTGTCTGCCGAGGTATTTTTTACATCAGCAACCACGTTATGCGCGCCCAACATTCGGGCGGCCTCTCTGCGGTTATTTGATGGTTCTATTACCGTGATATTGCTACATCCCTGAGCATGGGCGCAAGCGACTAAACCTAAACCCAAGCCTCCCGCGCCTACAATCGCTATCGACGACTTCGGTGTCGCACCGGATAATTCCCACGCATTCACCGAATTAGCAAACGGCTCGATAAAAACCGCCTGCTCCCACGAGATGCTTTCTGGTAAAGGGAAAAGATTAGCCGTAGGCACTGCCAGCTTTTCAGCAAAACCGCCTTGGGTTTGTACGCCGATTAACGACCAATGATCACAAAGCTGTGTTTGTTGAGTTGAACAGTAATGGCAGTCACCGCAACCAGAAAGCGGGAAAACAGCCACACGCTCGCCATTGGCAATGATGCCCACAATGCCATGCCCCATCACATTGGGTAATGGGCGAATACCGGGGTTATTAAAACCAAGATATTCGCTACCGCCAATACCTGTTGCAACGACCTTAACGAGTGTTTGATTTTCAAGAGGAATAGGGTCGTCCATTTCACGAACGACCATTTTTTTTTGCGCGTCTAACACGAGAGCTTTCATTCTCTTATCTCTTTATATGAGGCCTTGATATAACCTTCTCATACAGCCTCTTCATATAACAATTAGATAACAAGCAAAGCCTCTCGCGTTAAAGCAGAGAGGCTTATTTTACTAATCGATTTTCAATTAATTCATCAACAACCGATGGATCTGCCAATGTAGAGGTATCGCCTAAACTGTCGATTTCGTTGGTAGCAATTTTGCGCAAAATACGTCGCATAATTTTACCTGAACGCGTTTTTGGCAAGCCCGGTGCCCACTGAATTAAATCTGGTTTGGCGATAGGGCCAATTTGCTGTACGCATAACTTCACTAATTCTTTTTTGATGTCATCACTAGGCGCTTCACCGTCCATTAATGTGACGTAAGCATAAATACCTTGGCCTTTAATATTATGCTCGTAACCCACTACCGCAGACTCCGCGACTTTTTCGTGAAGCACTAAGGCACTTTCGATTTCCGCAGTCCCCAAGCGATGCCCACTAACATTGAGTACATCATCCATACGGCCAGTAATCCAATAATAACCATCGGCATCACGTCGCGCACCGTCGCCGGTAAAGTAGTAGCCCGGATAAGTCGTAAAATAGGTATCAATTAAGCGCTGATGATCGCCATACACACTGCGGATCTGACTTGGCCATGAAGCTTTTATCACCAAACTGCCTGCACCCTCACCTTCGATCTCTTGTGCATTTTCATCCAAAATCGCTGGTTGTACGCCAAAAAACGGCAAGGTAGCCGAACCCGGTTTTAAATCTGTCGCGCCCGGTAATGGCGTTAACATATGTGCGCCAGTTTCCGTTTGCCACCACGTATCCATAATTGGGCAACGCTCTTCACCCACAACCGTGTGATACCACTGCCATGCTTCTGGATTAATCGGCTCACCGACCGTACCTAAAATACGTAAACTCTGACGAGACGATTGTGTTACCCATTCATCACCTGCGCCCATTAAGGCGCGAATCGCCGTTGGTGCGGTATAAAAAATAGCGACATTATGTTTATCCACAATATCCCAGCAGCGCGAAGGGCTTGGATAATTAGGCACGCCTTCAAACATTAACGAGGTTGCGCCATTGGCTAACGGGCCATAAACAATATACGAATGCCCTGTCACCCAACCCACATCGGCAGTACACCAATAGACTTCGCCTTCTTGATAATCGAAGACATATTTGTGGGTCATTGCGGCCTGCAATAAATAACCTGCCGTGGTGTGTAACACCCCTTTTGGCTGGCCGGTAGAACCGGAGGTATACAAAATAAATAACGGGTCTTCTGCTTCCATCGCTTCGGGGACACATTGCGTATCCGCAGCGGCAACCGCTTCCTCGTACCAAACATCACGACTCTGATCCCACTGAATGTCGCCACCCGTTCTTTTCACGACTAAACACGTATGTACATTCGGGCATCGCGCCAAGGCTTTATCGGCATTGGCTTTTAACGGGATGCTCTTACCACCACGCAGGCCTTCATCAGCGGTAATAACCACTTGGCAATCAGCATCAAGAATACGATCACCTAAGGCTTCTGGTGAAAAGCCACCAAATACGATGGAATGTACTGCGCCAATACGCGCACAAGCCAGCATGGCGTAGGCAGCTTCGGGGATCATGGGTAGATATAAACAAACGCGATCGCCTTTTTTCACGCCACGAGCTTTTAACACATTCGCTAAACGGCATACGGCCTCATGTAAGGCGGCATAAGTAATGTTTTGGTCATCGCTAGGATCATCGCCTTCCCAAATAATAGCGGTTTGATTAGCACGTTCAGGCAGATGACGATCAATACAGTTTTCGCTGACATTTAACTGCCCTCCATCAAACCAGCGGGCAATGCCTTTGTGCATATCCGATTCACAGACATTCGTCCACGGCTTTTGCCATGTTAAAAACTGTGTCGCTTGCTCTGCCCAAAAAGTATCTGGGTCATTCACCGATTGTTCGTACTGGGCTTGATACTTTTCTTTAGTGATATGAGCGTTAGATTTAACACTATCAAGAATAGGGTAGACAGTAGACATGCTAATTCCTTTGTTTTTTTAGGATAAAGTAGGGTCATGAGTATTTGTTATTTTATACTACATAGGTTACTAAGAACGGGCACACATCACAATAACAATACTATGATACTTTAGTGAAAGAATCCGGTGAAAGAACCCGATAAAGGAACATGATGAAAGAATCTAAAGAAAGGATCTAGAGAAAGAATCCAGAAAAGAACCGTTACATAAACGCAGTTCAAGGAATACAACAAGAAAAGAGAAGAACAAAGAAAGAAACTAATGCTCACCAAGGATAGTGAGCATCGACATAAGCGTGATAGAAAAGAGGAATTAATCTGTTTGAACAGGAATCGTATTCGCTGTACGCTCGACGGTATTGTCGTCGTTTAAATAAACCAATCGTGGCTTAAACGTATCTAGCTCAATCTCATCGAACTGCCCATAAGCTGCAATAATAATACGATCACTAACCTGTACTTTACGTGCAGCAGCACCATTCAACGAAATCGTGCCCGAACCGGCTTCTGCCAAAATAACGTAGGTAGTAAAACGTTCGCCATTACTCACGTTATAAATATCAATTTGTTCAAACTCACGGAATCCCGCCAACGTAACTAAATCTTCATCTATCGCGCATGAGCCGTCATACCAAAGTTCGGCCTGCGTGACGCACGCCATATGTAACTTACCTTTTAGCAATGTTGTTTGCATAATTTATCTTATTCACTATCAAGAAAAATGAAAAAACCATTTACCTATTACGGTAAACATTAAAAAATATTTATCACAGAACAGTTATCAATATCTAGAACGACATTTATCTATAAAGATACATTGTCAATCAAGCGTGCCGACTGAGTATACATGGCGCCTAATATGGTCACCCTGCCATCATCTTCTGCTGCAGGCATTAAGGTATCACTGCTACAGATCTGAAAATAATCCACACGAAAACCGGCGGCAATAATTTGTGATTTAGCCTCAGCTTCCAGCATAAGATAATCACGTTGCCCATTGGCAATTTGCTGCTTAGTCCATAACAAGCTCTCGTGCAGCTGATTGGCTTTAGGTCGCTCATTACTGTCGATAAAATTATTACGTGAGCTCATCGCCAAGCCGTCTGCTTCACGCACTATGTCACCGGCAATAATATCCACCGGCATACACAAGTCTTGCACCATGCGGCGAATCACCGCAATTTGCTGGTAATCTTTTAAACCAAATACCGCGGCATGGGGCTGCACAATATTAAACAACTTACTCACTACCGTTGTCACCCCTTCAAAATGCCCGGGCCGACTTGCACCACACAACATATCCGTCATGCTCGGCACTACAACTCTTGTCTGTCCATCCATACCATTTGGGTAGATCTCTTTTTCTTCAGGGAAAAACAAGTAATCACAATGGTTCTCGATCAACTTTTGGCAATCATCATTAAAGGTACGTGGATACTGATCCCAGTCTTCATTCAAACCAAACTGTAAGCGATTCACAAAAATACTCGCCACCACCACATCACATTCCGCTTTAGCCTTATTCACCAGAGCTAAATGACCGCTATGTAGATTTCCCATCGTCGGTACAAAACCAATACGCTTACCTGCCTGCCGCTCAGCATCAAGGGATTCTCGTAAAGACTGGATATGACGAAAAATTTGCATAATATATGTACAGATTATCAACACGGGCGGCGATGATACACCGTGACTACACGCCCTGCAACCAAGGAGGAAGAGCGCTGCCTACTCGCGGATCAGGCACCTGTTTCCGTTACATAAGCCGCTACGTAAATCGCCATCCAATGAGAGATTACACGATAGATAATGATCTGAATTTAACTTACTTATGGTCAATAAGTGTGCGAAAATGGCTGCCGCAATTTTCCTCCATCACTCCCGCTTAAAAAGACGACATTATCATGGCTAAAACTGGCTTAGCAAAAGCACCCCATTTATTTCAGTACCCTAAATATTGGGCTGAATGTTTTGGTGCAGCTCCCTATTTACCGATGAGTCGCGCAGAAATGGATGAACTTGGCTGGGACAGCTGCGATATCATCATCGTCACCGGCGATGCCTATGTTGACCACCCCAGTTTTGGCATGGCGGTCATGGGGCGTTTCCTAGAGTCTCAAGGGTTTCGCGTAGGGATTATTGCGCAACCCAACTGGCAAAGCGCCGCTGATTTCAAAGCGCTGGGCGAACCTAATTTATTTTTTGGCGTCACCTCCGGCAATATGGACTCGATGATCAATAAGTACACGGCTGATCTTAAAGTGCGTAACGACGACGCCTACACCACCAATGGCGAAGCCGGTAAACGCCCTGATCGCGCCGTCACGGTGTATTCGCAACGTTGTAAAGAAGCCTACAAAAACATACCCGTCGTGATTGGTGGCATTGAAGCCAGCTTACGCCGTATTGCGCAATATGATTACTGGAGCGACGAAGTGCGTCGCTCGGTGCTGATCGATTCTACTGCTGACATATTACTTTACGGTAATGCTGAACGCGCCATTGCGGAAGTGGCACATCAACTGGCTCACGGGCGCAAAGTTGACGAACTCCTGAATATTCGTGGCACAACCATTTCACGTAAAACACTCCCTGAGGGCTGGAGCGAAGTCGATTCCACGCGTATTGACTGGCCGGGCAATATCGACAAGATTCCCAACCCTTACGAATACGACCAATCGCCTAGCTCTTGTAGCGAAAAAAGCACCGAGGAAAAGCTGGGCATTAGCGTCGACAGAAAAAGCAACACTAGCGATGATGTAATCAACATCGTGGAAGAGACTATTCCCGAAACTGCCCCTGAAGCCATACCTGAACCTATCAAAATCATCCCTATGCCGTTACAGCGTAAAGTGAAATTGGATGAAGATAAAACCTATGTTCGCTTACCTTCTTTCGAAAAGGTTCGCTCAGATTCGGCTTTGTACGCTCATGCGTCTCGCGTATTGCACCAAGAAGCCAACCCGCACAATGCACGCCCCTTAGTACAAAAACACGGCGACCGAGAAGTCTGGGTTAACCCACCGCCAATCCCGTTAAAAACCGAAGAAATGGACGGTGTATTTGACCTACCGTTTCAGCGCCGGCCACATCCAAGCTATGGCGAAGCCAATATTCCTGCGTATAGCATGATTAGCACCTCAGTAAATATTATGCGCGGTTGTTTTGGCGGCTGCACATTCTGCTCAATTACCGAGCATGAGGGCCGTATTATTCAAAGCCGATCGGAAGAGTCCGTATTACGCGAAATCGAAAAAATTCGCGACCAAGTGCCTAACTTTACCGGCTCTATTTCTGACCTTGGCGGCCCC
>AEVK01000128.1 GCA_000209515.2 gamma proteobacterium IMCC1989 | reverse complement strand
CTAGGGTTGCCCAACGCAGGAAAATCAACGTTTATACGGGCGGTATCTTCAGCAAAGCCAAAAGTAGCAGATTATCCTTTTACCACCTTAGTGCCTAATTTGGGGGTGGTTAAAGTTGAAGAGCATCGCAGTTTTGTGGTTGCAGATATTCCAGGGTTGATCGCCGGTGCGTCAGATGGTGCAGGTCTAGGTATACGCTTTCTCAAGCATTTGACCCGTTGTAGAGTCTTGCTTCATCTTGTAGATATGGCGCCGTTTGACGAATCTAGTCCGCTGGAAAATGCAAAAAGTATTATTAATGAGATAGAGAGATTTAGTGATAAGTTGGCTGGTCGAGAGCGATGGTTGCTGTTAAATAAAGTCGACTTATTGCCCGGTGACGAAGTTGAGGCGCGCTGCAAAGAGGTGATTGAGGGGCTTAATTGGGCGGGTCCGGTATTTTTTATATCGGCCATTGGTCGTCAAGGAACAGATCAGGTATGTGGTGAAATCATGGTTCACCTTGAGTCAATTAGGCAGGCAGAGAAAGAGGCGCCAGAGCTAGTTGAGGAAGAATTGGTCTATCAGCTGGATATGCAGCAAGAGGCGCGGGAGCGTATTGAATCTTTGCGTCAAAAGCATCGCGCAGAACGATTGAGAGCAAAGGGGAAGCTAGCTGTTGATAACGGTGTTGATGACGACTTTGGCGATGATGATTTTGATGATGATGACTACGATGTTGAAACGGTATATGTCGAGTAGTCTCATGTTCCAGTGAGCAATCAATGGTCGAATGATAAATAGAAGAGTGTTGAAAAATAGTGAATACCGATCGTGTGGTTAAGGGTGTCGATGCTAGGGGCAGTGTCAAACTGTCTCGCCGTTGGGTGGTGAAAATTGGTAGCTCATTGCTGACCGATAATGGTCGGGGCTTGGATGTGCCTGCTATTCGTGGTTGGGTTGAGCAAATGCATGTGTTGCGTCAGCAGGGTATTGAATTAGTGTTGGTGTCTTCTGGTTCGATTGCAGTAGGGCTTACTCGCCTAGGTTGGACTGATCGTCCAAGTCATGTACATGAGTTGCAGGCAGCGGCAGCCATAGGGCAAATGGGCTTGGTGCAAACCTATGAACAAGCTTTTCAGCAGTATAGTGTGCTTACTGCGCAGGTGTTGTTGGATCATGATGATTTGTCTAATCGGGAGCGTTATCTTAATGCGCAGTCCACGCTAAAGACCCTGATTCGTTTAGGTGTTGTTCCTGTTGTTAATGAGAATGATACGGTGGTGACTGATGAGATCCGTTTTGGTGATAATGATACATTGGCGGCATTGGTTGCTAATTTAATCGAGGCAGATATCTTAGTTTTGTTGACAGATCAAGAAGGTATGTATGATTGCGACCCTCGCGAGCATGGTCATGCAAAGCTAATTGATAATGTGTCGGCTACAGCGTCAGCGCTAGATGGTATGGCGGGTGATGGAGGTAAGTTTGGTCGCGGGGGTATGATTACCAAAGTGCGGGCAGCTAGATTGGCTGCTCGTTCGGGAGCTAATACCATTATTGTTGGCGGGAAAATAGATAATGTTCTGGCTCGTTTGGCAAAAGGCGAAGGGCTTGGTTCATTGTTGTTGGCGGATCAGTTGCCGCAGGCGGCTCGCAAACGCTGGTTGGCTGGGCATTTGCAATCGCGCGGTGAGTTGATTTTAGATGATGGTGCTGTGAGTGTGTTGCTGCGTTCGGGTAAGAGTTTGCTGGCTGTAGGTGTTATATCTGCTAGCGGTCATTTTACTCGAGGCGAAATGGTTGTTTGTAAAACTGCTAGTGGTAAAGAGATTGCTCGCGGCCTAGTTAATTATAGTTACCAAGAAGCACAGCAAATTATTGGTAAGCCGAGTGAGCTTATCGAATCTTTATTGGGTTATAAAAACGAGGAAGAGTTAATACATCGAGATAATCTTGTTTTAGTGTGATTTTTTGTATGTGTTAGTGCTTTTTTTGTTGAAGTGTTTGGTTGTTTTTGCTTTCTCTGTTTTTGGAAAATATTATGTCAGTTATCAATTCTCACATCGTTGCCTTATCTGCTTACAAGCCGCCTCTAGAAGGACGTAACCCAAACGCGTTTACTTTGCTCGACTTTAATGAGCGCACGATCCCTGTTGCAGAAAATGTGAAGCGTGCGCTGCATGATTATATTGATGCTGGGCGTCTGCAAATGTATCCGGCTTATGGTGATGTGGTTGCTCGTTTAGCCGCTTATGCAGAGGTTGCTGAATCTCAGCTGATGATCACTAATGGGTCAGATCAAGGTATTGATTTAGTGTTTCGCGCAGTGTCATCATCTAATGCTGAAGCTATTATTCCGGGGCCATCATTTGCGATGTACCACCAGTGCGCAAAGGTCGAGGCGATGACGCTTCGTGAGCCGAAATATACTCAGAAAGGCGGTTACCCTTTGGTTGAGGTGCTATCCGCTATTAATGCGAATACGCGTATTATTGTTGTGTCTAATCCGAATAATCCTTGCGGTACGTTGGTTTCCGTTGAGGCGATTCAACAGATTGCCGATGCGGCGCCGCATGCGGCTATTTTAGTCGATGAATGTTATTTTGAGTACAGTCGCGCAACGGCAGTGTCATTAATTAATGATTGTTCTAATGTTTTTATAACGCGCACTTTCTCTAAAACGTGGGGGATGCCATCGCTGCGTTTCGGTTATTTAATGAGTTCGCACGAGAATATCCTTGCTCTATGCAATGTGCGTGGTCCTTACGATATTAATCAATTGGCCGTTGTTGCGGCTAATGCTGCGTTAGATGACCCTTCCGAAACGCAGTCTTACGTAACAGAGGTGATGGAAAAAGCAAAGCCTTTGGTCGAGTCTTGGTTGGATAGCGCGGGCATTAACTATTGGAAAAGTCAGGCTAATTATTTGTGGTGTTTTCCAGATGAGCCTGAGAAGGTTGGTGATCATTTACAGCAGCACGGCTTTTTGGTTCGTCCTAAGAATTATAACGATCAGGTGGGTTTACGTATTACGATAGGCACATTGGAGCAGATGCATCGTTTAATTGATGTGTGGGAAGTGTTGTTGGAATAGTTTTTTGTGTT
>AEVK01000129.1 GCA_000209515.2 gamma proteobacterium IMCC1989 | reverse complement strand
GCGGTTCAAGTCCGCCCGTAGCTACCATTTTACCCTTTAAAATCAAAAGCTTGCAGAACACCCTCGATTAAAAACTAAAAAATCATAATAAAAAATACTACAAAAATACCACACGTACTAAAAATCCAAAGATGACAACTCTACGGCTTGCTGCATATAGTCAGGAGACAAATGGGCATAACGCATGGTTACCTTCAAATCAGAGTGACCTAGTATGTTTTTAAGGGTCAATATATCCCCTCCTTTCATCACAAAATGACTAGCATAAGTATGCCTAAGAACATGAGTAGACTGACCTTGCGGAAGCTCAATAGAGGTACGCTCTAAAGCCTTTCTAAAAGCACTTCTACAAGAATCAAACAATCTACCCGTATTGGTAGGAAAAGCCTGTGAACGCAGATAAGATGACAATTTAGAGGTAATAGGGATAACGCGTTGCTTTCCATTTTTTGTATCGGAATAAATCACCCTATTATCAAACAAATTAGAAGCCTTTAAACCATTAGCCTCAGACCAACGTGAACCAGTAGCCAAGCACAAACGAACAACAGGCGCGCAATGGGTATTAGAAGATTGCTCACACTGATAAAGCAATTCATCACGTTGATCATAGGTTAAAAAACTAAGCTCTCTTTGTCTCTCAGGAAAAGTACGAATGTTCGCCAAAGGGTTATCGCCATAATAAAAGCCTAGCCTTTTAAGTTCATTAAAAACAGACCTAAGATATCTAGTCTCATGGTTAACAGTAGAAACACTAACATCAGACAATCTACGTTGACGATAGATAGAAAAAACCTCAGAAGTAAACTCAGAAACACTAGGGTTAGACAAACGATCACAAAGAGCTAAAGTCCTAGAATAACGATATTTTGCATCCTTTAAAGTGTGACCATGGGATGAATACCAAAGATCAACGAGATCAATTAGAGAACGATTATCACGAGCAAATTTATCAGGAACAGAAGCAAATTCACGGAGAATGTCAGCCTCTAAAAGACGACACTCTTTTTTAGTATTTCTGATACGTTTAATACGCTTACCATTACGACCAGAAGGATAAATATCTAACTCATAACGGCCATCAGGAAGCTTATTAATAGCCATTATGCAGCAACACCATTAAGCAGATGATCACTCATCTTATTAGCAACAAATTCATGCAAATTATGATAAAGCTCTTCCGATTCACCAAAAACCTTACAGCCAAAATAATCAGATAAATCAGACTCTAAACCAGAATTAATAATATGCTTAACAACGTGGCTAGTAGTCATGCGCTTGCGTGACATTAGCTTAATTACGTTTCCCAACCAAAAAGCCGTATTACGCCTAGAATTAGCGGTAGGAGACTTCTTAGCACGCTTATACATAAAGTGTGGAGAAGGTGGAAAGAGAGTCACATCTTCCATTAAAGACTGCCAAATAGGATGAATATAAGAAGTTGAATACTGAAGCCTAAACAAATTAAGCCCATATTTAAAAAGCTCATCAATATGATCACAAAGATGTAAAACATTGCGGATATCTAGCTTTTCACCAATAACGTTTTTAGAGCCATTACAAAACTCCCTAACTATTGAATGATGAAAACGCAATTCTAAACGATGAACATTATCCCCTTGCTGATATTCAGATACAGAATAATCATCAACAGAAGGAACTTGAGACCAAACGGACTCCCAAAAAGAAATTTTATCGGATTTAAGGGACTCAGCTATCTTGTCGTAAATAGTCATCTGAACGGCAGAAGCAGAGCCAAAGGTGTAAGACTGACCATTACCATAAACCACAGAAGTCTCATTTAAGCTGTATTGTGCATCAGATATAGAATTAAACTTAAACTTTCTTCTAGCCTTAGTCACTAAATTAGCTTCGAAATCGTCAGGAATTTCAAGCCCCTTAATATCAACACAAGCATGAAAAGCAATAGAGTTTTCAGTGTATGAAGACAAAAAAAGATTTGCCACTTCTCTGAGACTATTGCGTAATTCAATAGGAGTAGATTCAAAAATAGCTTGAGGTGTAACCTCAATTTTAAGATGAGAACCTAACTTATCTTCTTCTTCAAAAAAGCTCTTAAGCAAAACGACAAAACCCAAATCTAAATTCTTCAAAACAAACTGATAGCCTGTTTTCTTAGATGATGTTGAATACTTCCAATCTATACCGCCAAAATTAACCGTAGAGCCTCTTAAATCATAATCATGAGTAGATAGAGCATGAATTACATCAAGTTTTAAAAAGCCAGTAAACAACTGTTTAATTGTATCGATACCGGAATGAAGAAATCTCATATGATTTAAACTAAAAGAGTCTTTAGAATTGTAAAAGCGATTACCTTCACGATGCCATGTTTTATTTTCATAACGCATAATGTTAATTCCTAGTTAGATTTATATTATATTTTTTTATAGTGGTTTAACGTGTTTCTTTGCGGCGACTCGCCCCCCTTATTATTAAAGTGTTACAAGTACTTTCTATGGTGTTAAAAACGCTTCTACGCCAGAGCTTCGGCGCTTGTTTTAACACCATAGAGATCAATTTAAATGAACAGGTGGTTGTGTATTAGAAGAAGATGAAAGTTGCTGAGCATCTTCAAAATGATCATATGTAGGATTAGGATCACCGATCCTTACATACTTATAAAAATCGTCTTTAAATATCAAAACATAACTAAGATGAACATTGATAGAGTAACCCCAAGAAAATAAGTCATCAGAAGAAAAACGACCTAAAGAAGAAGTAAAAAAATAAGTTCTGGAAGAAGCCAAACCATCAAAAGAAAAAATAGTTGAGTCTAAAAACTGTATAGAATCAACTAGATCAGAGTAAAGAACATCCTTATCCCCAGCCCCATCAAGAACATCACCAGAAGAAATAGAAGAACTCTCTTTAGAACGGCTCTCATGGCTCTTAGAGGGAGAAGGCTTAGCAGATGAAGCAATGGAAGGAACAGGCTTAGTAGATAACGGGTTGCCAACCATAAAGAGGACATAAAACAATAAAAGTAATGCAGCGCAAAAAAGTAACATGACAAAAATAAATTTAGGGCTTTTGAAAATTTGGTTGTCATTCGTTATGTCCTTTACAGTATCAGTAGTAGTCGAGCCATATAAACCAAAAACCCTCACATCCATCTTATTGTACGTGGTAGAAAGAACGTGCGAGAGGGTTTTACCAGATGTTTCTGGATCATGCTGCACACGCTTAAAGCGACCCTTAAAACCCGTTAGACCCGCTAAATTTCGATGCCTAAATGCATACTCAGCAACCTGCCTTATCTCCTTATGTATTTTTGCAATGTTGGTAGTAGAGATATAAACATCCCAACCAAAATGCCTGTGCTTGTTAAAAGCATTCTCAACGGTTCTAGGCCATTCAGGATCATCATGGTGATCAAGATCATATTCGTTAAGCTTAGTTAACCTAGAGGGGTAAACCTCCTGACCTTCGTCCATAAGAATCAATGCACCCTTAGGAGCCCAATGGAAAAAACGAGCCATTTTTTGAAAACCATCTAAGTCATGAGAGATATGAATTATTTCAGATGTAGACTGATCTGGCTGAACAGGATTACGATTAAATAATGTCTTTTTAGGTGCTGAAAAAAAAGTTTCATTCAACTTTTCAATACTAGCAAAACCACGAATATTAGTAACAATGGTTCTATTCTCTTTTAAAGCATTTAATACATAAAGAGAAACCAAGCTAGACGTTTTATAAGCGCCCGGTGCGCCATGAATTATCTCAGTAGCCATTAGAATAAGTTTAATACAAAACGAGTTACGGAGGCCTGAATAAGAATATTGAGCGCCTCAGGAAGACGAAAAAAAGTAAGGTAAGAAAGCAGCTTAGAATCTAAAGAACCCCATGAGTCATTGATATGCTGACTTAGCTCAAGGTTAATAAGAAGATTTTGAGCAACACCCCAAGCGATGCTAATAAAAAAAATTTTAGCTTCAATAAGCCAAATAAGATAATACTGAGTAAAAACAGCAAGAACCTCTGTAACAAGCTCATAAAAACCAGAGTTCATGAACTCAACAAAAGAATCATAAGTAGTAGTAAGAAACTCAAACATAGTTATTTCTCGCTAGAAGTAATAATAAAAAAAGCTCTAATGTAAGCCAAAGCAATAATTAATTGACCGATAATAGAAAGCTCTGTCATAAATCGAAAAAGAGAAAAATCTACATCAGCACCGCGAATAGAAACGATATCTTTAGTGATATTGCCTGAAGAGTTAAGGCTAATACTAAACAAAGAATCTGCTTGCTGTTTAATATCTTCAATAAAATCTGTGTATTCCTGTTGTGCTTCAGAAACCTTTGAATCTAAATCAGACTGGTTAAAGCCGTCAGGTTTATAAGCGATAGGATCACCCGTGTCAGGCGGACAACGTAAATAATATGTCTGTAAGATTTGATTGTATTCACCGTCAGAAACATCACCAGAACGAGTAGGAGGAGCAGAACAGCTTTTACCGCCGGAGATAGAGCCGCCCTCTTCATCTACAACTTCATTATTAGACCCAGAAAATTGAGATACAACCTGAGAAACACCGTTAGCGTCGGTCTCAGTAACGGTAGTAGAAGTAGATGAAGAACCATTAGAGTTTCTAGTTGTAGAAGTTTCAGTAGTCGTTGTGCCGGTGACAGAACCAGAAGAAGAAGTATTTGTAACAGTCTTAGTTGTTTTATCGGTAACAGATCCATCGTCATTATATGTAATAGTCGAAACCGTACCAGAACCTGTAGTACTACCATCAGAATTGGAAACAGAAGAAGAAGACTCAGAAGTAGTAACAGGTGAAGATGGCGTAGATGAATTATCATCACGAGGTGTTGGAACGGGATCATAGCCATCGGGAAAGCTAGAGATCAAAGGAAGCTCAGGAGGAGACGAAGGGTCAGACGTATAATCAGCTTCAGAGCGACCCGTTGAATCCAATGAGACATCATTATGCCAGCCATCAGCATTACCAACAGAAACCCCACCAGCAGATGAAACAGTATATTCACAACCATCAATAAGAATTGTATCGCCAGCACTAGGAGGAGAAGAAAGATTAGTAAGATAAACATCTGGAACAGGGCCGGCGGGAGGACAATCATCGTCATCAGGATCAACTGAACCAGAGTCAGAAAAAGTACATGAGTAACGAGTGGGCTGACCAAGTTGCCAAGGTAACTGTGTAGGGCCGCTAGACAAAGAATGAGTGTGACCCGAATCAAATAAACTGGGTGCACAATAAGATGTATCGAAAAGTCTAGTTAACTCATGAGAATAAGAAAAACTAGAATAAAAAACAGATAAAAAAAATGAAAATAAAGCTAGTTTAATGATGCGCATAAAAACCCTATCGAAAAACAAATAATGAATGTAGACGCAAACAATAAACTAGCCATAAAAATTACCTATTAACCACGTTTCAAAAGGCTAATAACAATACCAACGCCTACCATGAGCGCGACAATACCAATCAAGCCAGCAACAGCGAAAGAAATCAGAGTGCCACCGTCTGTATAGGCAGTATTCACAGCAGTTTCAATAGCTGGATCGACAGCAGCGAATGCAGAAGCAGGAATAAGAGTTCCGACTAATGCAGCGCCAGTAACAGGAAAGGCAACGATTTTATTTTTAATTTTTTTAACATATTTCATAATATTCAATCCTAAAAGTGAGCGATATTTGTGTAATATTTAAGCCTTTTTCATAAGGCGAATAACGGAACCAGCGGAAAAACCAACAATGAAAATCACAAGATAAATTCCTATATATTGTGAAACCATAACAGGGTCGAAAGATGCTATAGAGTCAAGTAATTCGGCTATTACAGCAGGCGATGAAGTTTCTATATCAAGAGACAAATAATCAGCCATTTCAGCTTGTGAAAATTCAAGCCATTGACTACTGCCATCTAAAGAACAAAGCTTCCACTGGGGTATATGCCCTTCTTGAAGGGTAACTCCGTCAGGACAAACCAAATAAGAGTTAGCCACAATAAAACCTCAAAAAAAATAATCTATTAGTAAAGCGGTTAAAGCATTACACAAAACATCGCTAAAAATTATATGTACCCTAACCGCTTTAGTAATAAATCAAAAAGAGCCGCCTAGACGGCTAATAACTAGAAAAATTCAACCTAAAAAACTAAGATGGCTTAGAAGGCTTGTTAGGAAGTAAAGTGACGGCGGTACAGTGATTATTCATTTTGCCGCCTGCACCTTTCTTAAGACGCACTTTAATTTCACACGACAATGGAACAGAAGAAAGATCAATAGTTTCATAAACAGAAGGATCACAGGCCACTTTCATTAATGAAAGTCCTTTCGTATTTTCTTCTTCTTCATTAACTACCTTTTGACCCACGTAAATGGCAGAATAAACTTGACCACCTTCGATACGCGCAATAGTGGAACTGTAAACATCAACTCGCATTGTTTGTTCAAACATAATAATCACCTATTAAATTCGACCTTTAAACTTTTAAGATCAATGCAGGTCGTTAAACATTGATCACAAGAATAAACCCCATCCATGGTGTTAAGCCTCTAAAATAGATACGTCCTGTATCTACTCTCCGAGAGATAAATCAAAAAGACAATTTATCTTTTTAGTGACTGAGACTAACCAAGACCGCAACCTACTAAACGTATAAAAGCATCTAGACGGTTTTTGTAATAAATATCACCCGTTGCTTGATAACGGTGATTCAACCATTCGACAGTTTTAACAATTTCATTTGTAGCCACCGAATAAAAACCGACAGAAGGCATAATCAATCATCCCCTTCTAAAAAATGACCCGATGAAAAAATAGTAGTGCCGGACTTCAACTCATCAGAAAGTTTTATATTATTAACAAAACGACGCTTACCAACTTTCACAGTGGGAACTATTTCTTTTTCAACCCAACCGCGAACGGTATCAGTGGTAACACCAATAAAATTAGCAAATTGCTCTTGAGACGATATAGGCGAAACGACTGACAAGTTAACCGGTACGGTATGGTTTAATTCTTCTGACACGGAATATCCTTTTTATCATTATGTTTAAAAATTTCTGATACTGGGCAACGAAGGTTTACGGCGATGTGATAAAGAAGGGAATCAAACATATCTAGCTGAGTCATGTTATTCATCTTTATTTACCCTAGGCACGTAACGGTTGATCTATAAACCTTGTTAAGCCACAATAAGAAACGAAATCGATTTAACTAATGCAAATTATACATAGCAAAAATGCTATAGTAAATTTACTATAGCAAAAAGGCTATACCGTTTGGGAATAAAAAATGACGGTTATAGAACGAATAAGAGAAATAGAAAAAAACGAAGGGATCACGAGAGAATCACTAGCAAATAAAGCCAGTATGAAATATACAAGGCTAAGCGGACTAATGGGGGGAAGAGGACAAATAAGGATTGATGACATTGAAGCAATAGCAAAGGCATTCCCTCAATACAAACACTGGCTAGTGTTTGGTGAGGAACTGCCAGTATGTGGGCAAATAAGCCCTATGAACAAAAACGTAAGCAAAGCGAAAAACCAGAAGACATATAAAACGGAATTGAAAAATGGCTAAAATAATTATCCTCATATCAACACTGCTATTATCAAACGTAAGCACTGCACAAATATACAAATGGGTTGATCCGGAAGGAAATACTATATACAGCGAAGAACCACCCGAAACAAACCAAAAAAACTATGACAGAATAGATGGAAGCTTAAACAACCTATCATCGACAGAAGCGCCAAAATACAACGCTTATCCTCAGAGTCAAAGAAAAAATAACAACCAACAACAAAGACAAACAAATCTAAAGCAATTGCAAGAGAAAAAGGCAAGGCTAGAAAAAATATGCGACAGGCTTGAGAAAAAAGTCAAAAGAGCAGAACAAACACTTAGAGCCAGAGGACTGGGTGACAAGTGGGCAAGAGAAAACAAAAGAAAAGCACAAGCCGAACTGACAGACGAGTGCTGGAGAAAAAGATAATCATCAAGAAGCATTAATATCAGATATTGCTGAATAAAGACCTCCAGTCACTAACATTTTCCTATAATAAAAATCACCGGCATAAGACGTATCAACATTGCCAGAATGATCAACGGCCAATAAAACCACATTATTCAATTCACCCTTACGAGCCCTTTTTAACGCATCCGACAAAAGCCTTGTTACTTCATTGTCGTGCAGAGAGCTAACCAATTTCAATTCCATCATTACTACTCCGTTTACTGTTAGAAGCAAAATTACAGAAATCACTAAAAAGTGTCAAAAGAGTTATAAGGTGACATTTGCAATTTTGACAAATAAAGCCTAAAACTTAAACAAGACATTTGTAAAAAACACAAAACATGCAAAAAAAGGCATATAGAATAAAAAATCTATACGAATAAATTCTATGATAGGTATAGGCGAAATACTCATACAAGCGCGATACAAGGAATATCAACACGCAACCGATGCAGTTAAGGCAATGCAAGAAAACGGCTGTAGTATTAGCTATCACCAATACAAAGCACTAGAACGGGGGAAAATGCCAAATAAACAACAGATGATAGAGATATGTGAATTCTTCAATATAAAACCGAATTGCTGGTTTATGGGAGAATGTGAAGAAGACGAAGCGCATTGCGATATATTAAATGGGTTAAGCCCAACCATGAAAAAACTGGCTAAAAAAACACTACATAACATCGCAGAATCAGACAGAGAAATACCACATTAAGTACTACAATTAATAAAAACACTGTGTTTTGACAAGTTTTAATAAGTTGTAAGCTATTGATTTAAAAGAAAACAAGGTTCAACAAGGAAGAGTAAAAAGAATTCATAATGCTGGGGTCGGCGGTTCAAGT
>AEVK01000130.1 GCA_000209515.2 gamma proteobacterium IMCC1989 | reverse complement strand
TAATGTACTGGGAACTTCACTACCGCGACTCGCGCTGTAATGATATAACACAATAGGCACGCTCGCTTGTGTGGTCGCCAGCACCCACATATAGCTTTTGCTTTGTGCGGCTCTGCCCGGTTCGTTAAGTACTTGTAGCGGTGTCTCGTCCATATGCAGTATGGATTGTTCATTGGCAATTTCAGATAAACGATTGATTAAGGGCTGGACTAATACCCCCATTTTGATCATCCAATTGGCCAAGGTGGTGCGATCTAACTCAACGCCAATGCGCTTAAACATCGCTATTTGACGATAAAGCGGTAAGGCATCGCAATATTTACTGACGGTAACGTAAGCTAATAAACCCGGTGCCGCG
>AEVK01000131.1 GCA_000209515.2 gamma proteobacterium IMCC1989 | reverse complement strand
CGGAAAGCGTTTTTTGCTTATCCGGAATCTGGTTAGATAAAATACTAGCGAGATACTTGAAAAGAATACCCTATGCTCAAGACACGCTGTGAATATATCCCTATACGCTCGTCGTCGGCATCCATGCCTCCGATGGTCTTGATCATAGGGTATTTTTTCTTTCGGCTCAGTAGTATGTATGGATACCGGATCAAGTCCGATATGACGAGAGTAAGTAGTGTAATAAAGTATAAAAAATGAGTGCGATAACCAATGATGTTTGATTACCAAATAAACCCTAAAAAAATCGAACAAGAGAGCTTTCGGCAGATACGCCTAGAGACCGATCTCAATGCGTTTGATCGTGAGCAACAGCAAGTCGTTATGCGTATCGTCCATAGCATAGGATTGCCCGATGTGGCACAGCAGGTACGCTTTAGCCCTCTTGCGTGTCAGCAAGGTATGGCGGCATTAGAAAAAAATACGGCGATTCTTTGTGATGTGGAAATGGTGAAGCAGGGGATTACCAAGCGTTTAATTCAACAAGAACCTTTGTGTTATCTTAATAAGTCTTCCGCTATTCATGCCGCAAAAGCGAATGGCGAAACGCGCTCGATGGCGGCGGTTAATTATTGGCAAACACATTTAAAAGATAGTGTAGTGGTTATTGGTAATGCGCCGACGGCATTGTTTCGATTACTTGAATTGATTCAGCAGGGGGCCGCGAAGCCTGCGCTTATTATAGGTATGCCAGTGGGCTTTGTCGGTGCAGCGGAGTCTAAGCAAGCTTTGTGGGATGCACATCAATCATTAGGTATTGAATGTATTACAGTTTTAGGCCGTATGGGGGGGAGTGCCGTTTCCTCTGCTACCTGTAATGCGTTGTTGCGCTGTAATGTGGGAGAGTACTATTAAGCACTCAAGTAAACAAACAGCTAAGCAGACAAGTGAGCAGACAGCCAAATCGGCAGCTACTCATATGGTGCGAAATAACACGATACATGTGGTGGGTTTAGGTGTTGCAGAAAATGCACAGCTATCTACCGATGCGCAACGTGCTTTGCACAGCGCAGATATTATTTTTGGCTCTAAACGGCAATTGGCCACCATTGCGGCCTTCGAGCTTAGCGAGACGACAGAGCAGCGATTGTTACCGCCATTGTCTGCATTGAAAAGTCAGTTAAAAAACGAATTGAAGGCAGTAAAACACTATACGATTGTTATGCTCGCATCCGGTATCCCTTATATTACGGCATCGGACGTTGGGTCAATAATCACTTTGCGGATAGCGCCTTATATTTTCATCCGGCTGTATCGAGCATTCAAGCCGCTTGCCATGAATTAGGCTTATCGCTGCAAGACGTAGAGGTAATCAGTTTACATGGCCGTCCTTTAGTGTCTATACGTCGTGTGTTGAAAGCACACAAAACACTATTGATTTTAACGGATAAAAATAGCCAGCCTTACGATATTGCCAAAGAGTGTATTGATGCGGGTTTTGAAAAAACAACGCTATGGGTTTGTGAGCGTTTAGGTTATCCACAACAAAAGGTGAGAGAGTTTTCAGCGGAAACCTTTGTGCATGGAAAGTGGCTGACGGAAACATCGGAGATGTCAGAAGTATCGGAGGAGAAAAACTTCCCTAAGCCGGGTTTATTATCTTCTCCTTGGAAGCAGTCTTTCGACCCATTGCACGTCACTGTGGTTAACCTTAAAGGTAAAGGCAATGTATTGCCTGAGTTCCCCGGTATACCTGACGAACGTTTTAGTACGGGTGAAGCAGGGGGCAAGGGAATGATTAGCAAGCGGGAAGTGCGCTTGGCTATATTGTCATTTTTGCAAACTGAAAATGAAGACGTTTTATGGGATATAGGTGCAGGCTGTGGTGGTGTGGCGGTGGAATTAGCTTACTGGCATCCACGTGCAGCAATTTATGCGGTTGAATATAATGAGCAGCGTTTACAGCATTTGTTCATTAATCGTGATCGTTTTGGCGTCGTCAATAATTTACATGTTATCCAAGGACGCGCACCAGAAGTACTAAATGATTTGCCCGCACCTAATAAAATATTTGTGGGTGGCAGCGATGGAGAGCTGACCAATTTGCTACCTTATTTATGGTCACTACTGCCTACCGCTGGCGTGCTAGTTGTTAGCGCAGTAACCGATAATACTCGCGGAATAATAGACAATTTTATTAGTGCTGATCTTGATGCAGAGCAGAGAGAGAATAATGTTGAAAGCGTAGATGTTGCTGTTACTCGCAAAAAGATGATTGGTGGGCAATGGGATCAACAGAAGAAATTACCCGTTACCTTGTATCGCTTTAAAAAATAATTAAGGTTAAATATGAAGTCGAAGAATGTTAAGTATTTAGATGCTTTAATTATAATGACTCACTTAGGTTTTATTCAATATTTTCTTATGCCTGATGAGTTTTTTGTGATTGAAAATATTTGGGTGGATTATATTATACCTGCGGGTATTGTTTTTTGTGTTTTTATTTATTTTTATTTTTTTTACAGGTTGATAGCGAAAAATAAAGCCATAAGATATCGTCTTTGTTGGATTCTGTTTTTTTTGTTGTTTTTTATTATAGCTTCATTTTTTTATTATTTTTCTATATATAAAAAATCTATAAATATTACAGGTGATGATGATTCTGGCCTTTCGGAGAAAGGTTAATGAAAAATATTTTTGAAAGTGATTCGTCAGGATTATTTGTTGGTGTTGGTGTGGGTCCCGGCGACCCTGAATTAATCACACTTAAAGCGCAGCGCTTTATTCAGCATGCGGATGTGATTAGTTATTTATGCAATGAAAATGGGCAGTCGCAAGCGAAAACTATTGCTGCTGAAATCATCGCGACATCTACAAGAACAGATCAGCAGTTTTTACCTGTGCTTATGCCGATGAGTGAAAATCGCGACCAAGCTAATCAAGCTTATGATAAAGCAACAGAAGCTATTCTTGGTTATTTAGCATTAGGAAAAACAGTGGCTTTTCTTTGTGAGGGCGATCCCTTATTTTTTGGTTCTTTTGCTTATTTGTTAGAGCGGCTACAGCGTGAAGATATTCAGTATAATTGTGAGGTCGTGCCGGGAATTTCTTCTGTTCATGCTGCCGCATCTGTATTGCAGTCCCCCTTAACCATGCTGAAAGAATCTTTCGCCGTGATGAGCGGTAGACATAGCGATGAACAATTAGTGAGAGCCTTGCAGCAACATGACAGCGTGGTGATTATGAAGGCGGGCCGGTCACGCGTGAAAATCATACAGGCATTAGAAAAAACAAACCGAATTGATGATGCAAACTATCTTGAATATGTGGGTCGAGAGCAAGAAAAAATGGTTCGGGATATACGGCAGTTATCTAAAGAAGCAGGGCCGTATTTTTCACTTTTTGTGGTGACCAAAAGCGCAACAAATCGTTCGTCCAGCGACTAAAGCGGTTAAGGAGAAATGCCATGAAAAGAAATTTATGCCGTCATTCCAGAAAGTGTTTTTTACTTATCCGCAATCTATAACACGATAATCGACGATGAGTAATTTGCTAAAATCCCCCTATATTATCGCCTTAACCGATGCGGGCTTAGCGCTAGCTCAACGTTTACAGGCATTTATGGATGGCAGCGAGATCTGGTTTAAGCCAAAACCATTTGCGAATACAGTTCAGCAAGTATTTGTTGCGGGGCATCCGTTAATTTTTATTTGCGCCACGGGTATTGTGGTAAGAACGCTTGCGCCAGTGCTAGTAAATAAGTTTGATGATCCGCCCGTGTTGGTATTAGATGAACAAGGCAGTTTTGTTATTCCCTTATTGTCAGGTCACGAAGGAGGGGCTAATCAATGGGCTAAAGAGGTGTCAGAAAAAATATCAGCGCAGCTGGTGCTCACCACCGCAAAAAATTATTTACAGCCCATTTACAGTATCGGCATTGGTTGTGAACGTCATTGCCCTGTTGAAATGATAGAGCCATTATTGCAAGACTGTTTGCGAATGGCGAAGTTAACTATAGATGACATCTCGGCTATTAATAGTATCGATATTAAAGCAGATGAAGTGGGTATTATTGAGTGTGCAAAAATCCACGATAAACCCTTCCATACCTATTCTGTTGATGAGTTAACAACTGTTGAAAGTTTACTGCAGGCGCCATCAGATTATGTGTTTAATACCGTTGGAGTATATGGTGTAGCAGAATCAGCTGCTTTATATAGCGCTAAAAAATCTACGAATTCAGTACCAGAATTAATCTTATCGAAACAAAAAAATACCAAAGCGACATGCGCAATTGCTCGCGCTTATTCATCTGACTGAGCGTGCAATAATTTATTAAAACCAATAGAGATAATATGACGAAATTATATGTAGTAGGAACCGGCCCCGGTGATAAAGATCTTATTGCACCTAAAGCCATCGCGGCGGTGAAAGCCAGTGACGAGTTAGTAGCTTATGGCTTGTATTTAGATTTGTTAGGGGATGTATGCGATGGTAAAAAGCATCACGATTTACCTCTAGGCGAAGAAATTGGGCGCGCTCGGCTGGCATTAAATCTAGCGGCTTCGGGAAAAACAACTGCACTCATTTCCAGTGGCGATATTGGTATTTATGCCATGGCGACGTTGGTGTTTGAATTACTAGATCAGCAACTACAAGGTAAAGAAAATCACCCTGAATGGTTAGACGTTGATATTGAAGTGGTGGCGGGTATCTCTGCCATGCAAGCTGCTGCTAGTCGCGTGGGCGCAATGTTAGGTCATGACTTCTGCACCATATCATTATCTGACTTGCTAACGCCGTGGGAGACCATCGAAAAGCGTTTGCACAGTGCTGGCCAAGGCGACTTTGTTGTGTCTTTTTATAATCCACGTTCTAAAAAACGCGATTGGCAAATTAATACTGCAAGAGATGTATTGCTGCAATATCGACCTGCTTCAACGCCAGTCGTGCTAGGTCGACAACTGACACGAGAAGATGAATCCATCACTATTACTACACTGGATAAGTTAGATGCCAAAGATGTAGATATGTTTACGCTTGTATCGGTTGGTAATAGCGAAACGCGACATATTAGCTATGACGATAAACAGTGGGTGTATACGCCTCGTGGCTATAGTAAAAAATTGTAAATAGAAACTGTATGTAAAAGTTTTACGTAGGAGTTTTACGTAGAATTTTTATGTAGAAGTTATAGTAAAAACCTCGTCATTCCGGAAAGCGTTTTTTGCT
>AEVK01000132.1 GCA_000209515.2 gamma proteobacterium IMCC1989 | reverse complement strand
ACCCAGTAAAAATATTTTTACTGGGTTTTTTTTGACTTTTATTAAGTGCTAATCGATCTAATGAGAAAGCCTCTTAGTCTAAAATATGATCAAAAACAGAGTTTTAATGAATTTTTATACTGAAAACTGCTATTTAGCTGGAAACAGACTCTATTGATCCTTATAATTGCGCCGCTTGGCCAAAGCCATGCTTTTTCTGCGTGATTGACTACACTGTAGTTGTTTATATGAATTGTTTACTCACATTATTAACACACTAAAGTTGATTAACAGAAAAAACTCACGTTATAAAGTGCATTGGATAGCTACACGAATAGAGCTGCATCATTGTAGTTATATTAATATTAATACAGTTGCATCAATATAGTTAAGTTACAGCAATGTAATTATCCCATGTGGTTACCCAATGTGGTTATCCAATGTAGTTAAGCAAGTAAACGTGTTTTAACGAACATCATTCCATTCACCAATATTAGGCTAGAGGCGTATGATTACTATCCGTCGAGGTTTGGATTTACCTATTAATGGTAAACCAGAACAAGTCATTTCAGATGCACCTACTGTGAAATCAGTAGCCGTCATCGGACCTGATTATCACGGCATGAAACCCACTATGGCAGTTCAAGAAGGCGATACTGTTAAGTTGGGCCAGCTATTATTTACTGATAAAAAAACCGAAGGAGTTCGTTACACTTCTCCCGCTTCCGGCGTGGTGAGTGCGATTAATCGCGGTGCTCGTCGAGTACTTGAATCGGTTGTAATTGATCTTAAAGGTGATGAAAAGGAAGCCTTTAATAGCTACTCTGAAAAAGATATAGCCGAATTAGCGCGCGAGAAAGCGGTAGATGATTTGGTTCAGTCTGGCATGTGGACTGCCTTTCGCACACGTCCGTATAGTAAAGTACCTGCAATCGACAGTACTCCAGCCTCTATCTTTGTTACAGCAATAGATACCAATCCTCTCGCTGCAGATCCAAATATTGTTATTCCAGCAGAACAAACCGCGTTTAATAACGGTTTAAATGTGTTAGCTCGTTTAACAGAAGGCAAAGTATTTGTTTGTCAAAGCGAAAACGCCAGTTTTACTACCCCGAAACACGAGAAAATTAGTTCAGAAGCTTTCGGTGGCGTACACCCTGCAGGTAATGCGGGAACACATATACATTATTTAGATCCGGTCAATGTTAATAAAACGGTATGGACTATTGGCTATCAAGATGTGATAGCAGTAGGGCACTTATTTATTACTGGTGAGCTTTACACCAAACGTGTGGTTTCACTAGCCGGTCCAAAAGTTAATAATCCTCGTTTATTAAATACGCGCTTGGGCGCTAGCCTAAATGACTTGTGTTCTGGCAGCATTGACGGTGAGAACAACCGAGTAATTTCTGGTTCTGTGTTTGGTGGACGTACGGCCAATGCAAGCCTAGCTTATCTTGGACGTTACCATAACCAAGTGAGTGTATTAGAAGAAGGGAATGAACGTTTGTTTATGCATTACCTTCGTGCTGGTTTCAATGGCTTTTCAACATTAGGCATTTATGTTTCAAGCTTGATGAAAGGTAAAAAGTTCAACTTTACCACTACCACTAATGGTAGTGAGAGAGCGATGGTGCCAGTCGGTGCGTATGAAAACATCATGCCTTTAGATATTTTACCTACGCAGCTATTACGCTCATTAATTGTAGGTGATACCGAAATGGCTCAAAAGTTGGGCGGGTTGGAGCTAGATGAAGAAGATTTAGCGCTATGTACCTATGTTTGTCCGGGTAAATACGAATATGGTCCTATTTTACGCGATAACTTAACGCGTATTGAGACGGAGGGTTAAATATGAGTTTACGTTCTATTTTAGACAATATGGAACCCCATTTTCATAAAGGTGGGAAGTACGAAAGCTGGTATGCACTGTACGAAGCGGTAGATACGGTTTTTTATCGTCCAAGTGACGTGACGAAAACAACATCTCACGTAAGAGATGGCATCGACCTTAAACGCATGATGATCACGGTATGGATGTGTACATTCCCTGCCATGTTTTATGGTATGTACAACGTCGGCTTCCAAGCGAATACGATTATGGCCGATATCGGCCTTGCAGCCGTTGAAGGCTGGAGAGGCGGTATTATCGAGTTACTTGCAGGTTATAGCGCTGCCAGTGCTTGGGATAATATGATCCATGGTGCCGCTTACTTTCTTCCTATCTACTTAACCGTATTTGTTGTAGGTGGTTTCTGGGAAGTCTTGTTCGCCATGAAGCGTGGACATGAAGTGAACGAAGGTTTTTTCGTAACATCCGTTCTTTTCGCACTTATTTGCCCTCCCGATTTGCCATTATGGCAAGCAGCCTTAGGCATCAGCTTTGGTGTGGTAATTGGTAAAGAAGTGTTTGGTGGAACCGGTAAAAACTTCCTTAACCCAGCATTAACAGGCCGAGCATTTTTATATTTCGCTTACCCTGCATTTATGTCGGGTGATTCAGTGTGGACGGCGGTTGACGGTTACACTGGTGCTACGGCCTTGTCTCACGCGGCTTCTGGCGGTGTTGATGCGCTGAATGCTCAAGTTGGCCTAATGAATGCTTTTTTTGGTAATTTACATGGCTCATTTGGTGAAGTGTCTACACTAATGATTCTTATTGGTGGTGCCATTTTATTAGTGATGCGAATTGCATCATGGCGCATCATGGCTGGCGTTATGCTAGGTATGGTCGCTACTGCTAGCTTATTTAACTTTATCGGTTCTGATACCAACCCAATGTTTAATGTACCTTGGTACTGGCATATGGTGGTGGGTGGCTTTGCTTTTGGTATGGTGTTTATGGCAACCGATCCAGTATCGTCTTCTATGACCAATGCAGGTAAGTGGTGGTTTGGTGGATTAGTTGGTTTAATGACGGTACTTATCCGTGTTGTTAACCCTGCTTTCCCTGAAGGCATTATGCTCGCTATCCTATTTGCTAACTTGTTTGCGCCATTAATTGATCATTTTGTTGTGCAAGCCAACATCAAGAGGAGGTTAGCCCGTGTCTAAAACTGATTCTACTCAACGCACGTTATTCGTCGCTTTTTTACTCTGTTTAGTTTGTTCTGTCATTGTTTCAACAGCGGCAGTCATGCTGAAGCCTCTACAAGTGGCAAACAAGCAGAAAGATTTTAAAATTAATATTTTAAAGGCTGGCGGTCTATACGATCAGGGCATCGAAGACGGTAAAAGCATTACTGAAATGTTTGAAAATGTAACTACTAAGTTAGTAGACATTGAAACAGGCAAGTATACCGACGAACAAGATGTTCAATCTTATGATCAACGTAAAGCGTCTAAAGATCCACAGCTGTCTATTGCTTTATCGCCTGAAGAAGATTTAGCGAAGATTTCAAACCGAGTTAATATCGCAAAAGTATACCTTGTGCAAAACGATCAAGGTTTACAAAAAGTGATATTACCGATTAAAGGCTATGGTCTTTGGTCTACGCTGTACGGTTTTATTTCTTTAGAAAGTGATTTAAACACGGTCTCTGGTTTGGTGTTTTATGAGCATGGTGAAACACCGGGGCTAGGTGGTGAAATCGACAATCCTAAGTGGAAAGGCTTGTGGGAAGGTAAAACAGTCTATGGTGAAGATCAATCGGTAGAGCTTACTGTGATCAAAGGCGCTGTTAACGAAAATACCCCTGAACCTCAATATAAAGTAGATGGCTTATCTGGTGCTACGCTTACCGGTAAGGGTGTCGATAACTTAGTGAAGTTTTGGATGGGCTCGATGGGCTATGCCAAATACTTAACAAACCTTAAAGAAGGGGAGGCCTAATCCATGAAGATTAAAGATTTATTGTATAAGCCGTTATTTGAAGACAATCCTATTGCCTTACAAATCTTAGGCATCTGTTCCGCTCTTGCTGTTACTAGTAGTCTAAAAGTGACTATTGTGATGTGTATCGCGGTAACTATCGTAACGGGTTTCTCTAACTTTTTCGTTTCTCTCGTTCGCAATCATGCACCTAGCAGTATTCGTATTATTGTGCAGATGATCATTATTGCCTCATTAGTTATTTTAGTTGATCAAGTGCTCAAAGCCGTCGCTTACGATATTAGTAAGCAGCTTTCTGTTTTTGTTGGGTTGATTATTACTAACTGTATCGTTATGGGACGTGCTGAAGCGTTCGCAATGAAAAACCCTCCGATTCCTAGCTTTTTGGATGGTATTGGTAACGGTCTTGGCTATAGTGCGATCCTATTAGGCTTGGCGTTTATTCGTGAGCTATTTGGTTCTGGTAAATTATTTGGTATAGAGATTTTGCCATTAGTCACTGATGGTGGCTGGTATGTTTCTAATGGTATGTTGCTATTACCACCTAGTGCATTTTTCTTAATTGGTTTGTTTATCTGGGCTATCCGCGCAGTGAAAACAGATCAAGTTGAGCAAGATGATTTCAAGATTGCACCCAATACTCAAGGTAAGGAGGCTCACTAATGGAAGAATTACTCAGTTTATTTGTTCGTTCTATTTTTATAGAAAACATGGCGCTAGCCTTTTTCTTGGGCATGTGTACTTTTATCGCAGTTTCGAAAAAAGTTGAAGCAGCACTAGGCTTAGGTATTGCCGTGATCGTTGTACTGGTCATTACGACGCCAGTGAATAACTTGCTTTATACCTATCTTCTAGCCGATGGCGCATTGGCTTGGGCAGGATTACCTGAAGTTGATTTGAGCTTTTTGGGATTAATTACGTATATAGGTGTAATTGCTGCCTTAATCCAGATTATGGAAATGGTTCTTGATAAATACGTGCCATCTCTATACAACGCTTTAGGTGTGTTTTTACCGTTAATCACGGTGAACTGTGCAATTCTAGGTGCTTCACTTTTCATGGTAGAACGTAGTTACGATTTTGCTGAAAGTGTTGTATTTGGTGCAGGTGCAGGTACTGGTTGGGCTCTAGCGATTGTCGCGTTAGCTGGTATTCGCGAAAAAATGAAATACAGTGATGTGCCAGACGGCTTAAAAGGCTTAGGTATTACCTTTATCACTGTAGGGCTTATGTCACTGGGTTTCATGTCCTTTGGCGGCATCGATCTATAATTGCGAGGTTTAGTTAAAAGATGAATATTGAAATTATTCTAGGCGTTGCCATGTTTACACTCTTAGTGTTGGCATTGGTAATGATTATCTTATCCGCGCGCGCCAAATTAGTGAGCACGGGTGACGTGACTATTACGGTTAATCACGAGAAAAAAATCACTGTTCCTGCAGGCGGTAAACTATTACAAACACTGGCTGAGGCAGGTTTATTTTTACCTTCAGCATGTGGTGGTGGTGGTACTTGCGCACAGTGTAAATGTATTGTTGAGTCTGGCGGTGGTGGTATTTTACCTACCGAAGAATCACACTTTAACAAACGTGAAGCGAATGAAGGCTGGCGTCTGTCTTGCCAAGTGCCTGTTAAGCAAGATATGGACGTTGAAGTTGAAGATGACGTCTTTGGTGTAAAACAATGGGAATGTGAAACCGTTTCTAATCCTAACATGGCAACCTTTATTAAAGAGCTTACGTTAAAGCTACCAGAAGGCGAAAATGTTGATTTCCGAGCGGGTGGTTATGTTCAGTTAGAAATACCACCGCACCACGTTAAATTTAAAGACTTCGACATCGAAGAAGAGTATCGCGGTGACTGGGAACGATTTGGCTTCTTTAATTTAGAATCTAAAGTAGATGAACCCGTTATTCGTGCTTATTCTATGGCGAACTATCCAGAAGAACGCGGCTTAGTGAAGTTTAACATTCGTATTGCGACTCCGCCTCCTGGCGCTCAAGGCATTCCGCCAGGTCAAATGTCTTCTTATGTATTCAACATGAAGCCGGGTGATAAGATCGCTGTATATGGTCCTTTTGGTGAGTTCTTTGCTAAAGATACCGATGCAGAAATGGTCTTTATTGGTGGTGGTGCAGGTATGGCTCCAATGCGTTCTCATTTGTTTGATCAACTCAAGCGCTTAAACAGTAAACGTAAGATGAGCTTTTGGTATGGCGCACGTTCGCTTCGTGAAATGTTCTACGAAGATGAATATGACATGTTAGCTAAAGAAAATGAGAACTTTGAATGGCATGTTGCATTATCTGATCCTCAACCGGAAGATAATTGGGACGGCCTCACAGGTTTCATTCACAATGTTCTATTCGAAGAATATTTGAAGAATCATCCAGCGCCCGAAGACTGCGAATACTATATGTGTGGTCCACCTATGATGAACCAAGCAGTCATTAAGATGCTTAAAGACCTAGGTGTGGAAGATGAAAATATTATGCTAGATGACTTTGGTGGTTAATCCATGAAAAGATCCCATGCTGTCAATCTTGGACAGCTGGCATATAGTAATAAACAAACGGGGTGCGTTTTACGCACCTCGTTTTTGTTTGTCATATGTCTTTTTTTATTCAGTTGTAGCCAACCGCCAGAAGTACTTTCTCTGAGTGGTCAAACAATGGGAACTCGTTATCATATTACACTCGTTAATCATGATAACCAAAAAACACTCGCTTCAAACAGAGCTGTTCTCCAGCAAAAAATAGACGCTAAGTTGCTAGAGATCAACCAGCTAATGTCTACTTACATAAGCGACTCTGAAATATCTCGTTTTAATGCATCTCCTCATAATACTTGGTTTAGCTTATCGCCTGAAATGGTGACAGTAGTTAGCTATAGTCTTTATCTTTCTGAAATCACTAATGGAAAATTCGATATCAGCGTATCGCCTTTGATTGATTTATGGGGCTTCGGTGCAGCAGGAGAGATGGCATTTCCTTCAGACGACGCTATTGCGCTTGCTAAATCTCAAGTCGGCTGGCAGTCACTTATTCTCGACAAGGACAATTTACGCATCAAAAAAACCAAGCCTTTATCAATAGATTTATCTTCTATTGCCAAAGGCTATGGTGTTGATGTGATCGCACAACTTCTTGAAGGTACAAGTGTCCAAAATTACTTGGTAGAGATCGGAGGTGAAATACGCGTTAAAGGGAAAAACTCAGAGGGGATATATTGGCGAGTAGGTGTTGAAACGCCTTCTTTTTTTCAAACGTCCGCTAAAAAAGTAATTCAATTATCCGATCAATCTGTTGCCACCTCGGGTGATTACCGTAACTTTTTTGAGAAAGACGGTGTGCGTTACTCCCATACTATAGATCCTTCAACAGGCAAGCCGGTTATTCATAACATCGCATCTTTAACGGTTGTTGAAAATAGTGAGGAATATAGCGCAATGAAATCCGATGGTTTGGCAACAGCATTTATGGCGCTTGGAGAGCGGCAAGCACTCCAGCTGGCCAACGAATTGGGTATAGCAATTTACATCTTAAGCTATAACAAAGATGTATTTGGTGAGTCATTTTCAAGTGCTTTCACACCGTATTTAACTAAAACGCAGTGATTTGTATCTCAATTTAGCATTATCATTAATGTTTATACTGATTATCTGCTTCACTTTATAATTCATATATATCAAGAGGTATACGATGTTAACTATTTTTTTGGGCTTTATTCTACTTGGCTTGGTGATCGCCGGTATGGCAATCGGTGTTATTATGGGTCGTCGGCCAATCACGGGGTCTTGCGGCGGCATCGGTGCTGCCCTTGGTGAAAAGAACTATACCTGTGATATCTGTGGTGATGATCCTGCAAAATGTGACGAAATCCAAAGTGCTGAACAAGGGCCAACTAAAAGCTTGGCTTACGATGCCACTAAAAAAGGTAAGTAATGTGATGCGTTCAAATGGCCATGTAATTCTAATTCGTGTTCATTAAGTAAAACTCATTAAATTAAGTGAGTATAGATAAAAGGTTAATATTGTGAAGTTTGATTATGATTTGTTAGTAGTGGGTTCTGGGCCTGCTGGAGAGGGGGCTGCAATGGCCGCTATTAAAAACGGTCTAAGAGTAGCAGCGGTAGAGAACCGTGAAGACGTAGGTGGCAGCTGCCTGCATAAGGGGACAATTCCTTCGAAATCATTACGGCATGTTATTCAGCAAATCATTCGTTATAAAAAAAGCCATATTTTTAACCAGCTGGGGGACACTCGCTCCATCTCTTTTCCTGATGCCCTTAAAGAATCTAAGCGTGTTATCCCTAAACAAGTGGATGTACACAACTCTTTTTATGTCAAAAACAGAGTCAATTTGTTTAATGGTGTCGCTAAATTTATTAGTAAGCATGAAATAGAAATATCCTCGCCTAATAGTATTAGTAAAATAGTGACAGCAAAAGACTTTATCATCGCAACAGGTTCTAGACCTTATAATCCAGATGGGGTTGATTTTTCACATCCTCGTGTTTACGACAGTGATTCTATTTTAGAAATGGATCATACGCCTCGAACCATTATTATTTATGGCGCGGGAGTAATAGGTTGCGAATATGCATCTATCTTTGCTGGGCTAGGAATTAAAGTCGATTTGATCAACACTCGTGATCGTTTGTTGTCGTTTTTGGATGACGAAATTTCTGGCGCTCTCAATTACCATTTACGTGATGTGAGTGTGATGATTCGTCATCAAGAAGAGTTTGACTATCTTGATGCAGAAGACGACTCTGTGACGGTACATCTGAAATCAGGTAAACGGTTGTATGCCGATGCTATCCTCTGGTGTAACGGTCGCACAGGTAATACCGATACTTTGCAGCTCGATGCTATAGGGTTAGAACCTGACAGGCGTGGTCAGCTAACCGTTGATGAGACTTATCGAACGAGTGTTGATAATGTGTATGCTGCAGGCGATGTTATTGGTTGGCCAAGCTTAGCTAGTGCCTCTTATGATCAAGGGCGTGCAGCCGCTGGTTCTATATTGGGCAGAGATATTAACTTTGTGAATGATGTTCCAACGGGTATTTATACTTTGCCTGAAATCAGCTCGATAGGTAAAACCGAACGCGAGCTAACTGATGAAAGAGTGCCTTATGAAGTAGGTCGTGCGTTCTTTAAAAGTATTGCACGCGCGCAGATTAGTGGTGAAGAAGTAGGAATGTTAAAAATTCTTTTCCATATTGATACCTTTGAAATTTTAGGTATTCATTGTTTTGGTGCAGAAGCGTCTGAGATTATTCATATTGGACAAGCGATAATGAAGCAGCCGGGAAAACAAAATGATATTAAATATTTCCTAAACACTACTTTCAATTACCCCACCATGGCGGAAGCGTATCGAATCGCTGCGTTAGCAGGCCTTAATCGTATCCAACGTTTTTCTTATTAGCAGCCTATAGATAGATGACAATAAGAAAAAAGGCCACTAACTAATAGTTAGTGGCCTTTTTTATGTTTAGTACTGTTAATAAGTAACAGCATTAAACGAACAGGACTAAATAAATAATAATAAACTACCTAAGCCTACACCACCTAAAACAAGAGTGTAAGGTAGCGCCATAATAACCATGCGGCCATATGACAATCTAATTAATGGTGCTAAAGCCGAAGTCAGCAAAAATAGAAACGCTGCTTGCCCATTAGGCGTCGCAACACTAGGTAAGTTGGTTCCGGTATTAATAGCCACTGCTAAATTTTCAAAGTGTTCGCGAGAAATTGTTCCTGCATCAAATGCCGCTTTCACTTCCCCAATATAGACTGTCGCGACAAATACATTATCACTTATCATGGATAAAATACCGTTAGCAACAAATAGCATTGGTGCCTGCTGAGTAACATCAAGGCTTAATACAGCGTTAGTAATAGGGCTAAATAAGTGCTGGTCGTGAATCACGGCAACAACACCAAAGAAAACAACTAATAAGGCAGTAAAAGGAAGCGCTTCTTCGAATGCATGACCAATTTGATGCTCTTCAATTACACCATTAAATGCTGTTAACAATACAATCACCATTAAACCGATAATACCGACTTCGGCAATATGAAACGCGAGTGCAAACACTAAAAAGACAGCAACAATACCCTGAATAATAAGCTCAGCTGTCTCTTTATGCGTACGTTCCTTGTCTTGTTCTTCTGAAAACTCTATCAATATGCTACGCACTTTATCTGGAATACGCATGCCGTAGCCAAACCAGCCTTTTTGTTGTACCTCTAGTAAAACGCAAGTGATCAAGCCACAAATGAACACAGGTGCGGTAACGGGAGCCATCACCATAATAAATTCTATAAAGCCCCAGCCCATCGTTTCGGCAATCAGTAAATTTTGTGGTTCACCCACAGTGGTGCATACGCCACCCAATGCAGTGCCTACCACTCCGTGCATAATTAAACTGCGTAAAAATGCTCTAAATTTAGACAGGTCTTCTTTATGCGTTTCCGCTAATTCCGGTGGTACATCACCTCTAGAAAATACCTTGTGATACACATCATAAAAACCAACCCCTACACTAATTAAAACGGCGGTGACTGTTAAAGCATCTAAGAAGGCTGACAACACGGCTGAAACAAAGCAGAAGAGTAACGACAGCAAAACCTTTGAGCGAACGTTCACCAGTAATTTAGTGAACACATATAACAGTAGGCTTTTCATAAAATAAATGCCCGCCACCATAAAGACCAGTAATAGTATAACGGGGAAGTTTTGTTCAATTTCATGCAATACCGACTCTGGGCTGGTCATACCCAACACAACGGCTTCAATGGCTAACAAACCGCCGGGTTGAAGCGGGTAACATTTTAACGCCATCGCTAGTGTAAAAATGAATTGTGCAATTAACGCCCAGCCAGCTACAAAAGGCCCAGCTAATGCAAAAAGGATAGGATTTATGACGAGAAAGGCAATAATAGCCTGCTTATACCAGAGAGGTGCATTGCCGAGAAAGTTGCGCGCAAAGCCTTGAGCGAGAGTATGTGTCATGAAAGAATCCTTAAATCCAAATAGGTTATTAATCATCATTAGCTTTCACTATATTTACCCATAAATGGATAAAATATTGCTTATATAGTACAGCGTAGTCGGTGGCAGCATATTTGTCAGGTAACACAAAACTGCTAGGGCGCACATTTTAGAATAAAATGTGCGCCACTTAAAACAATAGATGCGATTAGAGTGGTATATTACCGTGTACATCACCATTGATGACCTTAATTAGCAGCGTAGGTATTTCTTTTGAACAATAAACAATCAATCAACCTAACTTCAATGAGCTTAATTCAGCAAGAATTAATGGTAACCATTAACGAAGCGTCTACCCATTTAGAAACCTTTATTGGAGAAAGGACTAATCATAAGGTGTTAGAAGACTGTATCGAGTCTTTACAACAAATACGCGGAAGCTTAGACCTTATTCAATTGCATGGTGCTTGTGAATTGTCAGGTGAGATTTTAGTAACAGCGACCTCTATTAATATTGAAAAAAATGAGGAGTTAGAAGAAAAGCTATCCGTACTCACAAAAGGTTTTTTTATCCTGAGTTGCTACTTCGAATACACACAACAACACGAAGTAGGGATGCCAGTGTTATTGATTCCCTATATTAACGATCTTCGTTTAGTGAATCGCCAGCCAGTCATGCCTGAGTCTTATTTTGAATCCTCTACCGCCACTTATCGTTGCCCTCCAAGTGAGAAACTTGAAGAGGCTACAAGAATTGAAGATTTCACGTTGATGCTAAGGCGCTTTCGCCATATGTATCAACTAGGTCTGCTGGGCGTTATTAAAGATATTAATCTCGAACATTCGCTTAAATTAATGCAGCGAGCAGTGACGAAGGTATACAAGCTATCCAAAGGACGTACCAGTGAAACGTTATGGTGGCTGTCTGCAAACGCGTTACAAGCCTTTATTGATGGCAATATTATCTCAACGGTCGCGCGCAAACGCCTGTTTGCACGTATAGATAAGCAATTGCGTATGCTAGAAAAGAAAGGCGAATCTACATTGGATGAGCCTTTAGAAGAGGAATTATTGGTTGAACTAGCTTATTACATTTCTCTTGTTGCAGAAGTAAATGATGATTATAAGAAAATCCAGCATCTTTACGGATTTAATAACCTTAGTTACAACGAAACGGTACTTCAACGTGAAACCATTTCATTAACCGGGCCCAATGCCGATACGGTGCAGTCTGTAGCCGAAGTCCTTCGTGTAGAACTTAGTGTAGCCAAAGAAAATATGGAAAAATCACAGGTAGCAGAGGGGATGGCTGACCGTGATTACGAAGACACTCTTGCTCGTGTTCAACGGATTAAAGAAATATTAAACGTAGTAGGGCTCACATCCGCAGCAGATGTTCTCAGCCAACCATTAGAAAAGTTACAAACAGCGTGTAAGGATGACGCGCCTCTGGATGAAGAAAATAATATGCTGGTGGTCGACGCATTCTTATATGTAGAAAGCGTATTAAATAGTCTAACTTCACGTAATTTTTCTGGAGAGCAGTTAGCTGAACTAAATCAGCAGAATCAAAATGAGGTTATATCTTCCAATAACTTACTAGATGCACAACTAGTCGTTATCGAGGAAGCCGAAAAAGGAATCGTGTTTCTTAAGCAAGCAATAACAGCATTTACCGATTCTGAATACGACAAGGCACATATTAAGGACTTCTCTGAAAAGCTTCAGGAAATTAGAGGCGGAATGACCGTGCTTGCTTTACCTCGCGCAGCCGCTATTGTTGCAGCATGCCATGAGTTTATTGAAAATGCGCTAATGTCTACGGATGAAATGGCAGCTTTGGAGCATATGCTAGAGACTTTTGCTGATGCATTAATTTGCCTAGAGTACTACTTAGATTGTATGAAAGTCGATAAGAACGTTTCCCCTGATAATTTAGCTATCGCTGAAGAAAGCTTAGCCGCACTAGGATATCCAGTTAAAAACTAGTCCACTGCTTGTAACAATAATTGCGCTCATTATAGGTAATGACAAAGTGTTTGATGAATATATTTACGAATATCAACTGATATGTTCTTAGCCCGATTTTTCAGACACTTTTCTGGCGCTTTTTCAAAAAAATCATCCCATTTTTCACACATTACACGGCGTAAAGCTAAGGAGCTATTTTGGAATTTTTATATGAATACGGTTTGTTTCTCGCAAAGGCAATCACGTTTATTGTTTCTGTTGGCATCATATTAGCGCTAGTTATAGGCGCTAGCCAAAAAAATAATAAAGAGCCTGAAGGCAGTATCGACGTTACTAAAATAAATGAACGATATGATGATATTAAAGACCGCATAAAATCGGTTGTTTATAGCGATGATGTGCTTAAACAAGAAGCAAAAAACACCAAAAAACAGCAAAAAATAGATAAAAAGGCAGAAAAAAAGCAACAAAAACTAGCCGCTAAAGAAAAAACTGAAGATAGCAATGCCGATAATAAAAACAAAAAGCGTGTTTATATCGTGGATTTTGATGGAGATATTAAAGCGTCTGCAGTAGATAACCTCCGAGAAGAGGTGACTGCCATACTCAGTCTTGCACGCGAAGAAGATGAAGTCGTCATACGACTAGAAAGTGCAGGAGGCATGGTGCATAGCTACGGGCTCGCTTCAAGTCAGCTGGCAAGAGTAAAAGATAAGAAAATCCCTTTGACCGTTTGTGTCGATAAAGTGGCTGCTAGTGGTGGTTATATGATGGCCTGTGTTGCCGATACTATTTGTGCCGCACCGTTTGCCATCTTAGGCTCTATTGGCGTTGTCGCACAATTACCTAATTTTCATCGTTTGTTAAAGAAGAATGATGTTGATTTCGAGTTGTTTACCGCCGGTGAATATAAGCGCACATTGACTATGTTTGGCGAAAATACCGACAAAGGCCGAGAAAAATTTACAGAAGACTTAGAAACCACCCATGAACTGTTTAAAGATTTTGTTCGTGAGCAAAGGCCTGTCGTTGATATAGATAAAGTTGCTACAGGTGAGATTTGGTTTGGATCACAAGCTAAAGAGCAACAGCTTGTTGATCGGTTGACGACCAGCGATGATTATATCGTTTCTCAGGTGGATCAGGCTGATGTCTATCATGTGCAGTACACTACCAAGAAGAGCTTTACAGAGCGATTAGGTGTGAACGTACAGCACGCGATAGAAGGGAGTATTAACAACCTTCTTTCTAAATTAAATACTGCACGATTTATGTAATGTTGACATGATTGATTTGAATTAGCGGGATTCGTTTCGACAGGATTTGTCACCCAATAAAACCATCAACTTAATAGAGCCATCAATAGGTAAGCTTTTTTGTGACGCTGTTCACAATAAAAGGTTACCTATCTACACATCAAAAAACGCATAAAGTAGTTGTATAAATATAATCGTTAGTTTGCTTGAAATTGCCGGTTTGCATTCACTAACATAAATGTTATGCACATTTCTAAAAATCTTTTTGAAGGTGATACAAAAAAAAAAATTTTTTCATCTTTTCTATATTGACAATACTAACCTCTTGTTTTTAAAGATATTTTTCCTTTTGGTTAAAAATCATACAATTTGTTGCTAGGCCTATATTTACTGCCTTTAGTCACTTTCCGTAAACTTTGCCCACAAAGTTATCCACAGTGATTGTGGAAAAACATAATTTCGGTTTTTTTATAAAATATACTGTCGAAGAGAGTGTTTATCTCTTGAACTTCCGATGGCAAACTGATATTCGGGAAGCTAATGTTTGGGAGGCTAATGTTTAAATAATGTCGGTGCCTTATGTGTGGTCAAAAAAAACCAGATGTCTGGGGGAGAGCATCTGGTCAAGACCATAAGGAGTAATCATTTCCAATTAGTTAAGGTGGGAACTAATTAGGTATGTATTTAGTATGGTATAGAATGCGAACTTTGCCAGTATTTTTTAGAGCTTTTCGCAATAAAAGATAATTTTTTATTCATTCTAATACATGTGCTCAGCTGGGCGCCGCGGTCTCTTGGGTGATTAGTTGTATAGTGCTGGATATAAGACCATCTAAGCTTTCAAGTGTTGCGTTTCTGACGATATATTCATCTAAATTTTTCCGAAAAATGGGTAAGCGGTTGGTCATAGATTTGAACTCATAACTGATCGGCTCATATAATAAATCATGATCTTGGATACTCAGTTTACTAAGCTCTAATAACTCTTTAGATATCGTACTGGAGCAATCGTAAATAGCATCTTTAGCATTCACAGAATTGGCTTCCCAATAAGCTTTGTCCAACATCATAACTAATTCATCTAAAATGCGGTTAGCATCTGCAATAGTCGATATCATAGTAATCTCCGGTTAAATACCCAGCGGGCTAATCTCATAATCAAGTGTTTAAATGACATTCTAAAAATGGCTGTCGTAGAATGAGTATAGTTAACAATTTCTAAAATGTGCTTGAAGTTGAATAGCTATTCAACTAACTATTTACCAACTACTAGCTACCTATTTTCCTGCTTATCAACCTATCTACAGCCTTATCTACGCTTGACTGTATTAATCACTGCTTTGAGCGAACTTTTGAGCATCTATAACCATTGTTTATAGCGTAAAATAATCGCTTAAGTAGAATATGACGAAAAAGTTAATAGCATGATAAATAGATGGGTTGAGAGATATGACGGTTGAGAGATATGACGGTTGAGCAATTTGAATTTTATACGTTGGCTTTTTGCGTGGGAGGACTCATTCTTTTTATGACTTTTATTATGTGGGATTTAGCAAAAAAGTCCAAAGCTGGAAAATTTGGCACTTTCATCCTGTTTATTGCTTTAGGGGTAGGGTTGTTAGGCTTTGTATTAAAAACGTTGCTGGTAGAGTTTATTTAGTGATTTAGGTGTAGAAAATGGCATAACAGGGAGGGCATAGTATGATCACTTCGACTCCAATATCTGGAGCCTGAAGTGGTTTTTCAATGACACTAGAGCTATGTCATTGACAGGTATAACAAGTTACTTATCAAAATAAGTCCAAATAGGGCAGTGGTCAGAGGGTTTTTCCATGCCTCGTATCTCATAGTCTATTCCCGACTCTGTAACGGTCTTCGCTAGGCTCTCTGTAGCGAGTATTAAGTCGATACGTAATCCGCGCTTAGGCTCTCGCTCAAAGCCTCTACTACGATAATCAAACCAGCTAAAATAATCACTACCTGTTGGGTGCAGTAAGCGGTAAGTATCCGTTAGACCCCAGTTATAGAGCTTGGCGAGCCATTCTCGTTCGATAGGTAAAAAGCTACATTTTCCTGTCTTGAGCCAACGTTTACGGTTATCTTCTCCTATACCAATATCTTGGTCTTCTGGTGAAATATTCATATCACCCATAACAATCAACTGATCTTCTGGCGTATGATTTCGACATAAATAGCTATCAAGGTCTTCATAGTACTTTTTCTTGTTAGCAAATTTGGTGGGATGATCCTGACTTTCACCTTGAGGAAAATAACCGTTAACGACGGTAATCTCTCCACCTAATGGAGAAACAAACCGCCCGCTAATAAACCGTTTTTGTGCTTCATCATCATCGGTGTCATAGCCTTTTTGCACAGAAAGAAAAGGGTGCTTAGACATGAGAGCTACGCCGTAATGGGTTTTTTGGCCATGGAATTGAACGTGATATCCCATTTTTTCGATCACATCGACGGGAAAATCCACATCGGTTACTTTGGTTTCTTGTAAACCAATAAAATCGGGGTCGTGTTTTTCAATCAGTGCTTCTAATTGAGGAATACGTTGGCGGATACTGTTAACGTTAAATGAAATAGCTTTAATCATAATACTTCTGTTTTATAGTTAATTTTTTAAGGTGTATGAACTCATCAACGCTGATGCTAAAGGGTAAAGCGTGGAGCTAATGATGGAGCGTGGCTTCAAGGAGTAGAAGCCACTTTTTTGGAGCTAGAACGCAAAATAGCTGTAAAATCTTTGAGTATGTATCCTGCTTCTTTAAGCAATGCATCCTCTTCGGTATCGATTTGTGTCGTCCCAGCATTTGCCGCTCTTGCGTCACTCTTGGCTTCATCATCTTCCTTAAACACATCGTAGTTCTCGAAAGTAGGGAGCCCTTTTGCACGGCGTCTATTATTTTCAATGCTGAGTGAACGTTGTTCTATTTGTTCTTTTTCTTGTATCCGTGCTTTCTCATTTAACGAGATGACTTCTCTATTACTCACCTCATCTAATAATGCTTTTCTTTCGTTGAGGTAAATAAAATCAGGGTCGCTAGCAATACGTTTTTTGTGATTTTTATCAAGTAAATCAATAACACTACCAAGAGTAAAATAAGTGCCGTGTCTTACGGGTTTAGTTTTACTCCACGCTAGAGCTGTATCGTAACTACTTTCACCCACTTCCTTTGGATCAATCAGCTCAGGCATTGCTATATCTGGTAAAACACCTCGATGTTGAGTGCTTTCACCGGATACGCGGTAAAATTTAGACTCTGTTATTTTAAGTTCACCTTGGCTTTTAAGGGGGGTCAAGGTCTGTACCGTTCCTTTACCGAATGATTGCGACCCTACAATGATACCGCGATGATAGTCTTGAATAGCACCGGCGAAAATTTCTGACGCAGACGCGCTTAAGCGATTAATTAGTACGACTAATGGGCCCCGGTAGCGTGCGTTGTTTTGTGAATAATCACTGGTTTTTT
>AEVK01000133.1 GCA_000209515.2 gamma proteobacterium IMCC1989 | reverse complement strand
CGGACTCGATCCGGTACTGTTTGGTGATCGTCGGTATGACTTAGCACGTATTTTCGTAATAGTTAACGGGACAGTGGTGATGAGTAGTGATGAGTGGTGATGAGAGTATTTATATATGGCGGTATTTATATATCACTGCAGCTTGGCCATGATAGTGGCTGTGTTCATCTTTTATATTCCACACGATAGCGTCTTCGATAAAAAATCGTTTTCCGGTGGAAGATATTCTGACGCCTGTGTAGTCATCAATAAAATCATTTTGTGTGACGCGGGCGAGTAATTTTTGTCTTTCTTCTTGAGTGATGGCTTCGGCAGATAACCGTGATGGCAGGTGGATAAAATCATCCCAATGCATTTCAAAGGCCGTTTGCGCGGCTTTGTTGGCATAATTAAAAATAGGGTCGCTATCGGCGTTGTGTGATACCACGCAAAAAGGGGCTTCATATAAAGCCTGATAGATATTGCCATCGGTCGCAATATCTATCAGCCGTTTTTTCGTGACGCGAAAAAAACTATCGATTAATTTTTTAGCGTGCGTTTCTAAAAAATTATTGTATTTGCTAGGTTCGTTATTTTGCATAGCAGTGTTGTATTATTATTTTTCGATCAAGCTTGCGCCGGTCATTTCCTCAGGAGTTTCCATATTTAACATAGTGAGTAATGTAGGTGCGATATCCGATAGCTTGCCTGCTTTTAAGGTGATCGCTTTACCTTGTTGCGATACGTGTACCAAGGGTACAGGACCGTTAGTATGTGAGGTGACGGGGCCGCCGGTATTTGGGTCGAGCATTAATTCGACGTTGCCGTGATCGGCGGTGATAAGGCATTCGCCGTTGACTTTTAAAATGGCGTCGGTCACGCGCTGTAAGCACACATCGAGTGTTTCGACGGCTTTAATCGCGGCATCCATTTTTCCGGTATGTCCCACCATGTCACCGTTAGCATAGTTACAAATAATCGCGTCGTAGTCGCCGCTTTCGATAGCGGCGACTAAATTGTCGGTGACTTCGTGGGCGCTCATCTCTGGTTGTAAATCATAGGTGGCGACATCGGGCGAAGGAATTAAAATGCGGGTTTCACCGTTATACTCTGACTCAACACCGCCGCTAAAAAAGAAAGTCACGTGGGCGTATTTTTCTGTTTCGGCAATACGTAATTGTGTTTTGCCATTGTTTGCTAAATATTCGCCAAGGGTATTGGATAAAGATTCCGGCGGATAAGCGCAGGGTGTATTAATATCGCCAGCGTATTCCGTTAGCATGACAAAGTTGTCTATCTTTGGATAAGTGCTGCGATCAAGCGTGCTGTCTAAGTCATCTTGAATAAGGGCGCGGGTGAGCTCGCGCGCACGATCTGGGCGAAAATTCATAAAGATCACCGCATCGCCATCGTTAATCACCGCAGCGTCTTGGCCTTCTGGACGGATAGACGTCGCTGGGCAAAATTCGTCATCTTTATCTTGGCTATAGGCGAGTGCTAAACCTGCTATAGCATCTTCAACAATATTGTCGGCTGTGCCTCGTGTAAGTAGATCGTAGGCTTGCTGAACACGTTCCCAACGGTTGTCTCTATCCATGGCGTAGTAACGGCCAATAAGTGAGGCGATCTGGCCTGTGCCTAATTCAGCAAACTTCGCGGTGATTTTTTCTAGCGAGGCTTTGGCGCTGCGGGGCGGTGTGTCTCGTCCATCCAAAAAGGCGTGCAGATACACTTTTGTTGCGCCACGTTTAACGGCGAGTTCCATTGCGGCAACAATTTGGTCTTCGTGGCTGTGAACACCGCCAGGAGATAACAGTCCCATTAAGTGAACCGCTTTGTCGCTGCTAACGGCTTTATCAATGGCGTCAGTTAATACGGGGTTAGTAAAAAAATCGCCATCGGCAATGGCTTTATCAATTTTGGTAAAGTTTTGGTAAACCACTCGACCTGCGCCTAAATTCATATGGCCCACTTCGGAGTTACCCATTTGACCATCAGGTAGGCCAACCGCAAGACCAGAGGTTTGAATCAGGCTGTGAGGGTAATCATTCCATAAACGATCCCATGTGGGGCAATGAGCAGCTTCAATAGCATTTGATTGTGAGGTTTCGGAGTAGCCAAAGCCATCAAGAATAAAAAGTGCGACTGTTTTCTTGCTCATGATAAAAATATGACCTCTGATAAGGAGATGGAAGATATTAAGGGAGTGAAAAATAGCGATTATACGCGAAGAGACTTTAGGGTAATAGTCTACGGCAATACTCTACGGTAATACTCGCAGGCAGTGTTTCCGAGTTATCTTATGGCGGATTAATGTGTTGCGTGAGATGGTTTTCTACCGTGAGCCAATATTCAGGGGATTCGTTCACTAAATGATGTTGGGCGCCTTCAATATAATGAGTCTGGCTATGAGTAAATATTTGAGAGAGGGCGGGAATATTGTAACGCCAGTCAACAGTGGTATCGCCCGTGCCTTGAATAATGGTCAGTGGAAGTGAACAAGTTTGCGAATGGTGTTGAATGGTTTGATACCACTGTTCCATTGCACCTAGCCACAATAATGGAATACGTGATGCTTGTAAGGGATCGACGTGTTGAATAAATTGATTAAATGCTATGTTGTGACTTGAGCGAACAAATTTTCGTTGAATGCTGGAAATACTTGGCCGCAATAAAAAATAGACATAACGTAAGTAGCGCCAATGATGACTGCGAACTAACGGCGCTAATAAAATGGCTTGGCTAAAAAGTCGGGTGGCGATGTCTTTTTGCTGTTCGCTTTTTAGTAAAGTATTGCAAATAATAGCGCAGCCAGTACTTTGCCCAAGAGCAACCAAGGGTTTTGTTAGTGTGCTTTGGTGTTGGCTAATAATATGCTCCAGTATGTCGCTATAGATATCGAAGTTGCTAATGGAAGCGGGTTCGCCGCTACTTAATCCATGCCCAGGTAAATCGAACGACAATACATCATAGCCTTGTGTTAATGCCCACTGAATAGCACGGCCATATAAGCCAGTATGGTCTAAGTAACCATGGACAATAACAACGGTTCCTTTTGATTTCTTTTTCGCTGTTTGCCAATAGTGTTGAACAATATGATAGCTAGATGATGTAGTGATAGATGGTGTAGTGATAGATGATGTGGTGGTAGATGGTTTTTTAGAGTGAGATTGCGATACGTTAACGGTTGATCTCCACAGAAAGTAGTCTTTTGCGATATGCGTGTTAACGAAATCTATATTGTAATGATGGAGATAGCTTTTGATATGTCGGTTTTCAGTGTGTTTCTTTTCTAATGAAAGCCGAGAAGGTAATGATGGAATAAAAGTGTTTATTTCGGAAAAAAATAAAGGTGTGTTTTTATAGTGGATTTTTTTAGTCGTTTGCATCGTTTGCCATATAACGTAAGTTAACTAACGATAGAGGGAAAAGTGTCTGCGTATTTTTCAATCCATTCAGCGGCTGCTTGATCACTACTTATCATTCGCCCTTCGGTTTTTCTGATGCGCTTTTTATATTCTTCAATGTAGCATACTTGTTCAATCATTCTTGCAGAAAACGCTTCGCTTGTATTGCAAAAACTCACGCCAACATCGTAGTCGTTATCGCCAGAATTATTAGTTGGCAGTTTTTTGCACCAACGCACTTGTGCATCGGCTTCGAAATAGTTTTCATCGACAGGAATATATAAATGTAGCCATTTTTCAGGTGCAATATATTCATGGGAGTGAAAACTTAAGCCTCCTTGACTGATATTGCTAATGAAATCCATGTTACACATTGACGGCTCATCGGTGACGCAGTATTCCAGCGGTATTTCTGAGAAATGTCGAATAAACTGTCTATTGGTTTGATTCATAAAGATGCTGCCAAGCGAAATGTCATGCAAATGCCATCTAATGAATGGCTTACTTTAAGAATAGCACCTAAATCCTCTTTGCAAAGTCGATTGGAAGGTTTTTTACGTATTTGATTTGTAGTGCATAAATGCTTTTTTAATCAGCAAATCTACGAGAAACATGGCTGCACTACCAAAAATAGATAGGGCTTTCATTAAGTAAGGAACGATCTGCAATAAGCACATGCTCAAATAACGGGAAATTCTCTCTCTATTATTGTGCGTGTTCGTGGGTGATTATAAACCATTACAAGTGACATCAAAGTGGTAAACTAGCATGTAATAAATAGCGTTGTGTGAGAATGATTAAATGTTGAGAATAAAGTAATGCAGTATGTGGATTGTATAGTAATGGGTGGCGGGGCTGCGGGTTTGATGTGTGCGGCATCAGCAGCTAAACGAGGTAAGTCGGTATGGATTTTGGATCACGCCAATAAAGTCGGAAAAAAGATTCTTATGTCCGGCGGAGGACGCTGTAATTTCACCAACTACTTTATCGAGCCAGAAAACTTCCTATCAACTAATCCGCATTTTTGTATTTCTGCATTGAGCCGTTATACCCAGTACGATTTTTTGGAGCTGGTGGGGAAGTACGACTTGGCCTATCACGAAAAAACCTTAGGGCAATTATTTTGCGATAATAAAGCGAAAGATATCTTACATATTCTATTGTCCGAATGTGACACAAGCGGTGTTGTGATTCATACGCAATGTCATATTGAAACGTTGGATTCATGTGGGTCGCAAGAAAAAAATTCCGAAAATGTTCCTGATGATGTCAAGCCGCGTTTTATTCTGCAAACCAGTCTTGGTGAAGTTGCATGCCATTCTGTTGTGGTTGCAACGGGTGGTTTGTCTATTCCGACTATGGGGGCAACTGGTTTAGGCTACGACGTGGCCAAGCAATTTGGTTTGCGAGTCAAGCCTCGTTATGCGTCCTTGGTGCCATTTACATTTAAAGATCATCAGCACATGCCGTTACTGTCCATGATGCAGTCTCTAGCCGGTGTTGCTTTGCCTGTGTCGGTATCCTGCCAAAACCAATCATTTTCTGAGGCCTTACTGTTTACTCATAAAGGGTTAAGTGGGCCTGCTATATTACAAATTTCTAATTACTGGAATACTGGTGATACGGTGACGATAGATTTTTTACCTCACGAGTCGTTGGAGCTTATTTTACAAAAATGTCAGCAAGAAAATGATAGGTCGGAGTTAAAAAATATTTTGTCTCGATATATGCCTAAACGCTTTGTGAATGTGTGGCTTGAAAGCCACCCTTCTTTACAAGCGTTAACAGAAAAGTCCGTCGCGCAATATAGTAAAGCGGATATTCAACAGCTTGTTGTTCTGTTTCATGCTTGGGAGTGTGTGCCGGCGGGTACTGAAGGCTATAAGACGGCAGAGGTTACTAAAGGTGGTGTTGATACGGATGATGTTTCCTCAAAAACCTTCGAAGCAAAAAAAACACCGGGTCTATTTTTTGTAGGTGAAGTATTGGATGTGACCGGTTGGTTAGGTGGATATAATTTTCAGTGGGCATGGGCGAGCGGTTACTGTGCAGCTCAATATGTATAGGGGTTTTATATGTAGGGGCACTACTGTCCCGTTAACTTAACATGGTCATACCGGGCTTGATCCGGTATCCAATCAGAGCTTAAAAACACTGGATTCTGAATAAGCAGAAAAC
>AEVK01000134.1 GCA_000209515.2 gamma proteobacterium IMCC1989 | reverse complement strand
GCTGGCCAGAAAAGGTTGACCACTACATATGATGAATAAAATACAATCACTCAGTCATATTCACTTACCTCTCCTTTTTTATATCCTATTTTTTACACCCATTTTTACACCCACTTTTTTAACCTATTGCTTCTCACAATATGCAGGAGTCTTTGGTATGATTGTATCTATATGCTCCACTTATAGAGTGGATTTGCTGATCAGTGGGCGTTAATGTACTTAAGCAATAATGACTACCAGCTCAATATTCACTCACTACGGAGGATGTATTACTTGTGTTAGATATACCGATCAAGACTTTCGCGCTACCAGCACTAACTCCGCTCATACCAGCACTAGCTCTGCTCATAAAAGTCACCTCGCGCATAATATTTTACACACTACTTATTACGGCCAGCCATGCTAGCCAAGCCGAAACTGAGGCGGAATACCAACAGCGTTTACAAGCGTTAGGCGAGACCATAAAGACATTACAAAACGAGCTACGTTCAACCAAGAATACCAAAAATCAGCTACAAAACTCTCTACAGGAGTCTGAAGAGAGGCGAGCCGAACTGACCAAAAAAGTGAATAAGATAAAGGAGGCACTCGCTCGCGAAAAAAAGCACTTAAACCAGCTACAGAGCCAACGCAATGAGCTGGAAAAAAATAAGCAAGAACAAAAAAACGTACTTGATGAGACCATCAGGCAGGCCTATCAATTGGGTCAACAAAGTCAGCTAAAGTTACTGTTAAATCAAGATAACCCGCAACGTATTGACCGTCTCATGCGCTACCACGAATATATTGTTGACGCTCACCAAACGCAAATCACAGAATATACACATACATTAACAGAGCTGGCCGCTGTGACCACACGCATTAATGCATCAAGTGATGAACTAATATTGCAACGAAAAGCATTAGAAAAACAGCAGCGAGCATTAAACCAGTCAAAAAAACAACGACTGGCAGCCATCAAAAACATATCCCAATCGCTTCGTAAGAAAGACCAACAGCTGTCTTCACTCAATGCAGATCAACAGCGATTACAAAAGCTATTAGAAGAAGCGACAAACACCTTAAGCAACCTCAAACTGCCGGACAACGCAGAACCTTTTAAGACTTTAAGAGGCAAACTGCCCATGCCGACAAAAGGGAAAGTATTATTGAGCTATGGCAAGCCATTATTTGATGGCAAGCTCAGTCGCAACGGCATTTTAATTGGCAACCGTATGGGCGCCGATGTAGTATCAGTACATTATGGTAGAGTCATTTTTTCAGATTATTTACGTGGCCATGGACTATTATTAATTATTGACCACGGCGATGGTTATATGAGTTTATATGGCCACAATGAGACGCTGCTTAAAGAAGTCGGGGATTGGGCAAGTGCAGGAGAAAAAATTGCAACCGTCGGGAATAGCGGTGGTCAAACACAGGTAGGCTTATATTTTGAGATCCGCAGTCAAGGCAAACCAGAAAACCCACAACCGTGGCTGCAACGTAGTTAATATAATTAAGGCAGTTGAGCAACATAAAAACGCGACAACACCGCTATATATAAATAGCATACTCATTTGATGATTCGAGGCACCAGATGTATAAATCCATTTTTTTACCTTTAACAATATTAGCCACCACCTTATTTTTACCCGTTATCGGTACCGCACAAACAGGTGACACTGCCAGTGTAAGTGAGCCCAATGCTGAAGCCGCTGTAGGCAGCGAATTACCACTAAAAGAACTGCGTTTATTCACATTGATATTTGATCATATACGGCGCTCTTATGTAGAGCCTATCAGTGACCAACAATTGTTAGAAAACGCGATTAAAGGCATGTTGGGCGAAATGGATCCTCACTCAGCCTACTTAGACGCGTCTTCGTTTGAACAATTGCAAGAATCAACCAAGGGCGAATTTACCGGTATTGGCGTCGAGATGGGTAGCGAAGACGGTTTCATCAAGGTCATCTCACCCATTGATGGCTCTCCTGCAGAAAAAGCGGGCATGCAAGCCGGTGATATTATTATTAAAGTTGATCAAGAATCTATTCAAGGTCTTTCTGTCAGTGAGGCCGCTAAAAAAATTCGTGGGCCAGTTGGCTCTACCGTCGTTTTCACCGTTATTCGTACGAACGTTGAGAAACCATTAGAAATTTCTATTACTCGCGACATCATCAAGTCAATCAGCACTCGTCACCGCGTAATTGAAGACAGTATTGGCTATGTACGCATTGCGCAATTTCAGTCAGAAACCGGTAATGATTTTGTAAAATCTATTCAAAAACTGCGTAACGATGCCCCCAACCTCAATGGCTTTATTATTGATTTACGCAACAACCCCGGCGGCATTCTTCAATCGTCTGTACAAGTTGTGGACGCACTGATCAACAGTGGCACCGTGGTGTACACACAAGGCCGCCTAGACTCTAGCAATATTAGCTTTAGTGCGACAGACGGTGACGAAACTAGCGGATTACCTGTGGTGGTACTGATCAATGGCGGCTCGGCATCTGCATCAGAGATTGTCGCTGGCGCACTGCAAGATCATCGGCGCGCAGTGATTATGGGCACGCGCAGCTTTGGTAAAGGATCGGTGCAAACCATATTACCTGTTGGGAATAAAAAAGGGATCAAACTGACTACCGCGCGCTACTTCACCCCCAATGGACGTTCTATTCAAGCTCAAGGTATAACACCTGACATCATTGTAGAGCCCGCCACCATTACCACGATTACTACTCGCGAGCAGCTAACCGAGGCCAGCCTTGGCGGCCACTTAAAGAATAAGTCAGATAAAACAGAGAAAGGCGAAAAAGCGACGGCAGACACATCGCTAACAAAAGATAATCAGCTTTTCGAGGCGATCAACCTATTAAAAGGCTTGGCTATATTGACCCAAAAACCTTAAGAAGCCTTTCAACAGAGCTGCCAAAACACCCTATTCATCCAAAGGACACTATCATTGCACTTACATCCCGGCCTATTTCCCAAGCGCACTGCATTACTAGCCGGTTTTTGTGCGTGTTTGGGCCTCTACACTTCTTATACGTCTGCCATCGGATATAGCCCAACCTTATCCGAACTCATAGAACCGCAGCCGATATCTAACACCTTAACCATACCTTTTTATAAGCTGGCGCATCCTCATCAACAAGTATCACCCTATCAACAAGACAAACAGCAAGGAGTGGGCGCAGCACAGCCTCTCACTTTACCAAGTTTTGTTGAACCAAGTGCACCTGCATTAAAACCCACTGCAATAAAGGAGAAGGTAGTAAAAACGAGTATCAGTGTTGCCATTATTATCGACGACCTTGGGTATAACTACGAACAGGGACTCAAGGCGATGCAGTTGCCGGGAGCTATTACCTACGCCATTATTCCCCATAGCCCTAAAGCACAATTCTTTGCTCAAGAAGCGCAAAAACATAACAAAGAAATTATGCTTCACGCCCCTATGAGTACGATAAACCATAAGCCACTGGGGAAAAACGGTTTAACAGGATTAATGGAAGAAGCCGACTTTAAGCAAGTGCTTAACCAATCATTACTGTCACTGCCCAGCGTAAAAGGAATGAATAACCATATGGGCAGTTTGTTAACGCAGAAAAGCCAGCCGATGTCATGGGTGATGCAGTCACTCAAACAACGCCAGCTCTACTTTATTGATAGCCGCACATCAGCCCAGAGCGTCGCGTGGGATATTGCTCAGCAATACGGTATTCCCTCACTAAAAAGAGATGTATTTTTAGACCATGAACCCAATGAAGCTTTTATAGACAAACAATTCAAACTGCTTATTTCTACCGCAAAACATCAAGGTTATGCCGTCGCTATCGCACACCCACATCCAGAAACAGTAGCGTATTTATCCCTCAATCTCTCTAGGCTACACGATGCTGGCATCTCATTAGTACCTGCATCAGAGCTAGCAAAACGCTTTTCACCCAATCAATTGTCACCTAAAATCACAAAAAGTGTGAGGGGCGTCACACAAACAGCAACAAGGTAATTTATTTTTTTAGCTATTCGACTATAGTGTTGTTGCTATCGCATGCTTAATAGGCGTTTTTAATAAGCGTTTTATTTTAGGGATATGAATATGGACAACAAAAGCAAAAGTAAAGACCGACGTAGCGGAGAACACGAAGCAGCACTTATACGTTCTGATCGTTTTTTCCAACAGGAAGCCTACTGGTATTTTAGAACTCGCGAAGGCCTAGATATTGGCCCATTTGATAAAAAAGAAGACGCTAAAACTGGCCTTAACGGTTTTATCGGATTCCTACGACAAGCTCATGAGGATGTTGTGACCAAAATTACTACTTACATCAAATTACAAGCACGAAAAGACGAACAAATAAATGTACCTGCACGTAGTGATCGTCTTTTTGAACAAGAAAACTACTGGTACTTCAGAACACGTGAAGGCATGGATATAGGTCCATTTGATACTCGTGGCGAAGCATCTCTTGGAGCTAAAAGCTTTATTGCTTTCCTAGAAGGCTCTCAACCAGAGATTGTTTCTAGAGTAACCAACTATATAAAAGTTGCCTAACAAAGACTAATTCGCATACGCACATAAAAAAGCCGCTTCTATTCACACAGAAGCGGCTTTTTTGTTTACTCATTGTTAAGAAACATCGAACCAGTTAACCGATCTAGTCTCGCACCTCAATACCCGCTGCTTTCATGTAGGTTTTTGCTTCTGGCACACTGTATTCGCCAAAATGAAAGATACTGGCCGCTAGCACTGCATCGGCTCCGCCTTCGTTTACCCCGTCCACAAGGTGCTGTAGATTACCGACACCACCAGAGGCAATAACGGGAATAGGCACTGCATCACTTATCGCTCGGGTTAACAATAAATCAAAGCCATCTTTGGTGCCATCTTGGTCCATACTCGTCAATAATATTTCACCCGCACCATAGTCAGCCATTTTCATCGCCCACTCAATAGCATCGATACCCGTCGGCTTTCTGCCACCGTGGGTAAAGATTTCCCAACGATTTTCTTCGCCTTCGCCACTGACTTGTTTAGCATCAATTGCCACTACGATACATTGCGCGCCGAAACGACTTGAAGCCTCTTTAACAAACTCGGGATTAAACACCGCGGCAGAATTGATACCTACTTTATCTGCACCAGCATTGAGCATGGTGCGAATATCGTCAACGGTGCGGATACCGCCACCCACAGTGAGAGGAATGAACACTTCGCTGGCTATACGTTCTACCGTATGCACTGTCGTCTCGCGCCCTTCGTGTGTAGCGGTAATATCCAAAAAGGTAATTTCGTCTGCACCTTGCTCGTTGTAGCGCTTAGCCACTTCTACAGGATCACCCGCATCGCGGATGTCGACAAACTGCACCCCTTTTACAACACGCCCATTTTCAACATCTAAACAAGGGATAATACGTTTTGCTAACGCCATAATTCTGTCCACTCTTTCCAGCTATGCTTAATCACTTTTTTAAGGCATTGGCTCATTTTTACTTTCTTTATAGCCGCCTATAAAAACAGGGGGCATTGTAATCACTTTATCCGATAAAGCTATAACGCGTTGATTCACACCTGCTTATCGCATCCAACGATGAAATCTCTCTAATACTTTCATCGTCCAAGGTGAGACGTTTGCTCGCTTCCACTCTCCTGCAACATATTTGTTGGCTTCACTCATGGTGGGATAAATATGTATCGTACCCAAAATTTTATTAAGCCCTAAATTGTGCTTCATTGCGGTGACAAATTCGGTGATAAGTTCACCCCCATGCGCTCCAACAATAGTACAACCCAATATGCGATCACTCCCACCTTTTGGCGTAAGCACTTTGACAAAGCCTCTAGCATCACTGTCAGCAATAGCTCTGTCTAGATCATCAATATCATATCGGGTCACTTCGTATTCAATACCTTTTTCTTGCGCCTCGCTTTCACTTAGACCAACTCTAGCGACTTCTGGGTCAGTAAAAGTAGCCCAAGGAATGACTTTATAGTCCACACGGAATTTTTTCAATTTACCGAATAAAGCATTCACACTGGCATACCATGCTTGATGCGCAGCAGTATGGGTGAACTGATACGGGCCTGCTACGTCACCACAGGCATAGATATTCGGAAAACGCGTGCGCATATAATCATCCACAACGATAGTTCCTTGCTTGCTAACTTCTACTCCTAGGGATTCAAGACCAAAACCCTCGGTATTTGCTTTACGCCCTACGGCAACCAACACGCGATCACACTCAACCGTTTGCTGTCCACTGCCATTACGCAAGCTAGCAATCACACCCTGCTCGTTTTTTTCAAAACCGACGATTTGCTGGTTCAGCAGTACGCGAACACCTTCTTGCTGGAAGCACTCTAAAATATATTCAGAGACATCCTCATCTTCCCGCGGCATTAATCGTTTAGCCATATCGACTAGCGTCACTTCAACACCCAAGCGCTGAAACGACTGCGCCAACTCACAACCAATAGGGCCACCACCCATAATAAGTAGGCGTTTAGGGTAATCGGTTAGCGACCACAAGGTATCCGAAGTTAAAGGATCCACCTGATCCAAGCCCTGAATCGGTGGCACAAAAGGTCTGGCTCCACTAGCAATAATAATATTTTTAGCGGTAATAACCTTACCGTTTACCATCACGCCATATGGCGAAACTAACGTTGCATCACCCTTCACACATTCAACACCTAACTTGGTGTAACGCTCTATGGAATCATGTGGTTCGATATCACTAACCACCTGATTAACTCGCTTAAATACTTTATCTAAACTCACGGTACCGGTGGCATTCTCTATACCAAAAGTATCAGCATGCTTAATTAGGTGGTTGGCTTTTGCAGAACGAATGAGCGCTTTACTCGGTACGCAGCCGGTATTAAGACAATCACCACCCATTTTATGCTTTTCGATTAAAATCACTTTCGCTTTAACGGCTGAAGCAATATACGAGCTGACCAAACCCGCACTGCCTGCACCGATAACAATTAGGTTGGCATCAAAGACATCTGGTTTAGTGTAGGGTTTATAAGCGACATAATGGCGATATTTATCAATCGCAAACCGGATAATAAAAGGAAAAATGGCTAAGGCGACAAACGCTCCAATAATTTGCGGAGTTAAAATGCCCTTAGCGCTCAGCTCTTCCACCGCGCCTAACTGCGCACCTGCATTCACAAATACAATGGTGCCTACCAGCATGCCTAACTGGCTCACCCAATAGAAAGTCACTGTTTTAATTTTAGTTAGACCAAACACTAAATTTACCACGACAAACGGCACAGCAGGAATCAAGCGTAAGGTAAACAAATAAAACGCACCGTCACGCTCAACACCGCGATTAATCGACTCCAGATGACGACCCAACTTTTTATTTACAGTGTCGGCAAACAGGGTACGAGCAACCAAAAAAGATAAAGTCGCGCCAATGCTGCTCGCAAAAGACACCAACAACACACCCCACCACAAACCAAATACCGCACCTCCTAACAGGGTAATTATCGCTGCTCCCGGCAAGGACAAGGCTGCCACTGCGACATAGAGTGCAAAATAAATACCCGCTGCACGCCAAGGATCCTCTGCAAACCATTGCTGAAATAGCGATAAAGACAAGTATTGCGCACCATCAAACCAAAAGAAGGCACCAACCATGGCAAGCACAAGAATAAAGACTATTATTTTTTTAACCGACATATAAAATTTCTACTGTAATCAATAAAAGAAAAGGGGGTAATCATCGCAGCTTAGAAGGGCTATAGCGAGCTAAGTTCAAAAAACAGATCTAAAAATAGTTATGAAAACAGTGCTGAAAATAACCTCCTAATAATAAAGAAAAATAAGAGGAAGACAAAGACGCGTATTATCCAAGTTCTGCCATACTTTAAGCATCACACAAAACTGTCACATTAATTGATTATAGTCGTAGTAGTAATCGTATTAATAAGATGATGTAACGAAATGAATGATAGCCATGATGATATGAAATCGAGCACAAACAACGATGATAGTGCAATTGACTTAAACAGCTCTGAATATTACTTCAACAGAGAATTGAGCCACCTTGCATTTAACGAAAGAGTGCTTGCCCAAGCGCTAGATACTTCTCATCCCTTGCTGGAGCGGTTGCGATTCTTATTAATCTTTAGCTCGAACCTCGATGAATTTTTCGAGATACGAGTGGCTGGCATTCAGCAACGATTACTCTTCCAGAGTGAACTAATTGATATTGATGGTATGCACCCAAAAGATGTATTGCACACCATCAGCGAACGCTGCCATGAAATGATCACCCGACAATATGATGCACTCAACCATTCATTGCTACCCGCACTTGCCGACGAAAGGATTTTATTTTTAACCCGTGGCATGTGGACACAAGAGCAAGGCAAGTGGATAGAAGACTATATAAAACGAGAAGTATTACCGGTGATCAGCCCCATAGGGCTAGACCCCGCACACCCGTTTCCAAGACTCGTCAATAAAAGCCTCAATTTTATCGTTTCTCTTGAGGGCAAAGACGCATTTGGTCGAGATACTGGGCTTGCCATCATACCCGCACCGCGCTCACTTCCTAGATTGGTCGAGTTACCCCAAGAGCTGTGTGACGATCAAACCTGCCTCGTTTTTTTGTCGTCAATGATTCACGCCAATGCCCATAAACTATTCCCCGGCATGAAAGTAAAAGGCTGCTACCAATTTCGCATTACTCGTAACGCCGACTTAAACGTAAATGAAGATGCGAAAGATCTAGCACTTGCACTACGTGGCGGCTTGCATTCTCGACGCTTTGGTCGCGCTGTGCGTTTAGAAGTCGCTGACAATTGCCCCGAAGAACTGATTAACTTCCTACTCCAAGAAGCGGGTCTGACGAAAGACGAACTGTACCAAGTCAATGGGCCTGTTAACCTCCATCGCATGATGGATGTTATGAACATCGTGACGCGAAGCGAGCTGTTATACCCACCGATGACTCCGGCCATACCCAGAGGCTTAGGCACCAAAGATTCTATTTTCGAAACCGTATCGAAAAAAGATTATCTACTGCTCCACCCATATGAATCGTTTGCACCGGTTATTCATTTCTTACAAGAAGCCGCAAAAGACCCGAATGTCATTGCGATTAAGCAAACCCTGTATCGTACCGGTAGCCAATCACCTATTGTCGGCGCGCTGGTTGAAGCCGCTAGAAACGGCAAAGAAGTCACCGCCGTAGTAGAATTACGTGCGCGCTTTGACGAGGAGGACAATTTAGACCTAGCTGCATTATTACAAGAAGCCGGTGCTTTAGTGGTATACGGTGTCGTAGGCTATAAAACCCACGCCAAGATGAGCTTAGTCGTACGTCGCGAACACGAGAAGCTAACCCGCTATATTCACCTTGGAACCGGCAATTATCATGCAGGGACTGCGCGAATATATACCGACTACTCTCTGCTTTCTGCCGACCCGCAAATGGCAGAAGACGTACATCGAATGTTCCATCAGTTAACAGGAATGGGGAAAACTGAAAAAATTGTAAAAGTACTAAATGCACCCTTTAATCTCAAAGAAAAAATCCTCGAGCTGATTAAACACGAAATACAGGTGGCTAAAAATGGCGGGGATGCACGCATCATATTAAAAGCGAATGGTTTAACAGAGCCCAAAATCATTCAGGCACTCTATAAAGCTTCACAGGCAGGAGTCAGCATTGATTTAATTATACGAGGCATGTGCTGCTTGCGCCCGGGCATAGCCGGTATTTCAGACAATATTCGCGTTCGTTCAATTATTGGCCGCTTCCTTGAGCACTCACGGGTATATTATTTTAAAAACGCCAACCCCACCATTTATTGCTCTAGCGCCGACCTAATGGAGCGCAACCTACATCGTCGCGTAGAGACAGGCTTTCCTATTGAAAAAAGCTCCATGGTAAAACGGATATTAGATGAACTAGAACATTATCTAGACGACTCTTGGCAAAGCTGGATATTACAAAGTGACGGCAGCTACCAACAACAGCAGATCGATACTGAAAGCAGTGTCCAACAACAATTATTGGACAAGCTCGCTCAATAATTGTATTCCAGTACCGTTTAAGCGTATTTTAATGCCATCTACCCTTGTCTATTGGGGCAACAATCCTTATCATCCTTGACCTAACAAATATTGATACAAATACCTTGGCTAGCGCCAAAGTAAAATCATCTTACATTTATTGGTATAACACGACCCACTGGAGAAGTTCATTATGAGCGACGCAATGACTCACGTAACAGATGCGAGCTTTGATCAAGATGTATTGGCCGCCGACGGCCCTGTTTTAGTCGATTTTTGGGCTGCGTGGTGCGGACCCTGCAAAATGATTGCTCCAGTTCTAGATCAACTAGCAGGAGAATATGCAGGCAAACTCACTATCTGCAAAATGGATGTTGATGGCAACAAAGAAACACCTGCGAAATTTGGTATCCGTGGTATCCCAACATTAATGATTTTTAAAAATGGCAACATGGAAGCACAAACGGTTGGCGCACTATCTAAACCGGATCTAGAAGAGTTTATTAAAACTAACCTGTAAGCGGCTGATATAAAATCACGCTTAGCTAGTCCGAGGTTTAGTAAACACACCCGCTGTGATTATCTGACGCTTCTTTATGTAATAGCTCAATATACCGTCATAATAGTATTATCCATACCGTACTATCCACACAGTATACCCACTGTTATGACGGCTAAAAACTGAGCCAACCTGCCAATATAGGCGAAAGAAATAAGAAAACTATGATCTGCGGCTTGCACCACTCCGTAAATTCGCTATACTAATTAACAATTCGACATTACTTGTGGTTCACCCTAGATAAAAATTACACATCAGGGTCATATCAATAACCACTGGCAGCTACCTACTCTTCTTTATCTTATAACGTAAATCTACTGTATTTGCTTTTTCGAGTATGTAACTCTGCCAAAATGGTCATGAGATCACCTCAAGTAATAAATAACAATCTGATTTAACAACGCTAACTCATAATGGCTAACACCATTATTAAACCAGCTTTTTAACAGCCTCCTAGAACACTCATCTTTTATCCCTCAACAATGTCAAAGCACCTTTATATGAATTTAACCGATCTAAAAACCAAACCTATCGAAGAATTAATTAAATTAGCCAAGGAAATGGGATTAGATAATGTTGCCCGCTCCCGCAAGCAAGATATTATCTTTAATATCCTTAAACGCCATGCCAAAGGTGGTGAAGACATTTACGGTGATGGAGTACTTGAAATATTACAAGATGGTTTTGGCTTTTTGCGTTCCGCAGACAGCTCTTATCTTGCAGGGCCAGATGACATTTACGTCTCCCCGAGCCAAATTCGCCGCTTTAATCTACGTACCGGCGATACTATTTCTGGCAAGATTCGCCCACCAAAAGAAGGCGAGCGCTACTTTGCCTTACTAAAAGTTAATCAAATTAACTTTGATAAGCCAGAAAACTCAAAAAATAAAATTTTATTTGAAAATCTCACACCGCTATTCCCAGACGATCGCCTTACTCTTGAAGCTGGCAACGGTTCTACCGAAGATTTAACCGGTCGCATCATCGACTTGGTCTCTCCTATCGGTAAAGGGCAGCGCGGATTAATTGTTGCGCCTCCGAAAGCAGGTAAAACAATTATGATGCAAAATATTGCGCAAGCGATTACGCGTAATAATCCTGAGTGCCATCTCATTGTATTATTGATTGACGAACGCCCGGAAGAAGTCACCGAGATGCAACGCTCTGTTCGCGGTGAAGTCGTCGCATCTACTTTTGATGAGCCACCATCACGTCACGTACAAGTAGCAGAAATGGTAATCGAGCGCGCCAAGCGCCTAGTCGAGCACAAAAAAGACGTCATCATTTTATTAGATTCAATTACCCGTCTAGCACGAGCTTACAACACCGTAATACCGTCTTCGGGCAAAGTATTAACGGGCGGTGTAGATGCGCACGCACTAGAAAGACCAAAACGCTTCTTTGGTGCTGCACGTAACATTGAAGAAGGTGGTAGCTTATCGATTGTAGCTACTGCGCTTATCGATACCGGCTCTAAAATGGACGAAGTGATTTACGAAGAATTTAAAGGCACGGGTAATCTAGAATTACACCTTGACCGAAAAGTCGCTGAAAAACGTATTTACCCAGCGATCAATGTTCGTCGCTCAGGTACACGTCGTGAAGAGCTATTGATCAAAGAAGATGAATTACAACGAGTGTGGATTTTACGTAAACTATTGAATGACATGGAAGATGTTAACGCCACGGAATTTTTAGTCGACAAATTAAAAGACTTTAAATCTAATGACGAATTCTTCTTATCGATGAAGAGAAAATAACACCGCTCTATCACTAAACAAAAAAAGCCGAGATAAGACATTTACCTCGGCTTTTTTATTACTTAAAAATCTATTTTTTCTAAAACATCTGAACAAGCCCGGATCGAAAACCGCTATACATATAAACCCCCTACATCACTACCGTCCCGTTAACTATTACGAAAATACACGTTAAGCCATACCGTCGATTACCAAACAGTACCGGATCGAGTCCG
>AEVK01000135.1 GCA_000209515.2 gamma proteobacterium IMCC1989 | reverse complement strand
GAAAAGAAAAAACATGATGACGAAGCTTGTGGTCGTGCGGATTAGTTATATACGGCGATGTGCAAGATGCATGATTAATGTATTGCGGGGGCACACTGCTGCTTGGTGAGTTTGCGAATGCGGGCAGAGGTGTTACAGATGGCGCTTAAGGCAATTCGGCAGGATATAGGGGTTAAAAAGTTAAAAGGGGCGGTAACGAATGGCTTTCCTTAAGATCGTCATTCCGGCGAAGGCCGGAATCCACCCCAAATATAGCGCTGTTTATTCAGCATAGATACCGGATCAAGCCCGGTATGACGAAATAGAAAATTTGGGTTAACTACTCGGGCCAATTAATCTCGTAACGCGTGCTACGACCACCACCCTCTAATTTTACGATACAGTCTTTCTCTATTAGCTCTTGTATATGCCGGGTCGCTGTCGCTTTACTCACTTTGGTTAGGCCTTTATATTTTGCGGCACTTAAGCCCCCTTCAAAGCCTTCAGGCCCATCATCTAATAAGCGATTCAATACTTTGGTTTGCTGGGTATTTAAACTATCTTGGGCATGAGCTTGCCAAAAAAGTGCTTTTTTCAACACCACATCAATGCGTTCTTGCGCTGCCTCCAATGTATGTTTGAGTGTATCCAGAAACCATTGCATCCAAGCGGTGATATCTAGGCCGCCTTTTTGTGTCGACTCTAGAATATCGTAATAGCCTTTACGTTTTTCCATGATGCTGGCGGCCATCGCGTAAAAACGGATTGCCTGATGTTCGGCCTGCGCTAATGCGTAATCAGTAATCGCTCGGGCTAAACGGCCATTACCGTCATCAAAGGGATGCAAGGTCACAAACCATAGGTGAGCTTGTGCGGCACGTAAAATTGGATCTAGGCTTTTATCGGTTTCACTTTTTTGTAACCACGCCAAAAAATCATTGAGCTGATCTTCGAGGCTTTTACCGTTTTTTTCTGTGGTCGTTTTTGGTGGCGCCTCAAAATGCACGGTACGCTTTTGATGTGGTCCCGAGACTACTTGCATGGCTTCATCACCGCGCAACTCACCTACCACCACCTCTGACAAGCTAATGTCGCCTTCAGCTTTTTCTGGAAAAAGGTAACGGTGCCACTGATATAATCGCTCCAATGTCAGAGGCTGCTGATGGTTTTGCGTTGCGTCTAAGAGTAGCTCTGCTAAACCTTCTGTTTTTTCCGTTTCTGCGGTTAAGCCCGCCTTATTAACCCCCAAACGCTTAGCCAAAGAGGAGCGAACAGATTCCACATTCACCGCCTCGCCCTCAATAGCGGAAGACTGAACAATATTTTGCAGTAACGCATCTAGATTTGATTCGGCGCTGTTATTAGCAGTAATTGCTCCCGCTTTGCCTAGTAAAGCCCCTTGTAATTGAGTCACTTCACGCAAAGTCACAGCCAAGGCATTAGTGTTCCATCTGAACGCAGGCCAGTTTTCTTGCTGCCAAATCCACTGCTTTTGGTTAGTTTCTTGCGACATGAGACCTACTTACAAAGCGCTAACACTTCGATAACGCTTTGTTTTTATTAATGTTAGACATTAATGAGCCAAATAAACACTCTATTCGGCTCATATTTAGAGCCTATTATAAATATTATTCGGCTCATATGCTAGTCATGAGTTTCAGGCTAAGGAATAAATAAAGGCTCTATTCGGCTCATGCAAGAGCCGCGTACCTTAGGATTATTTTTAAATAGTTCTGCTACAAAATTATAATGGGGTATTTATATGCGGGTAGCTACACATCACCCACACGGGAAATTTTACACCCAGCAGTAGCACGTAAAGCCACAGTTTTTGTATTAACTTACCCAACAAAGCGTTACTTCCCTTTAATTATCGATTTGTTAACTGGCATTACATTTGCAGCTAGTGGTTATCCATTACATGTGATTTACAAGAGAAACCATGGCACATAGAAAATTTGAAAATCCGCAAAAAGGTAAAATGGGATTTGTGAAAGCCAAACCACAAGGAGTGGCATTTGTTAGAAAGAAAAAGCCGGTCGATAAATTTGCTGATATTGGTAAAGATACCAGTGTGGGTGATGCACCGAATACAACGCTAGTACACGGTAGCTCACGCCAAGAGTTTAAGGCATTTGGCTTTGGGAGCAACAGAAGAGGTGGTTTATCTATGGATGCCGCTATAAAAGGTGTTACGCCTAATGTGGCAGATAATGGCTCCACAACATGGCCAGCCCTCAGTGGGAGGGAGCCAAAACATAATGTTTCTCGTACTTTTGATGTACCCGAAGGCGGCACTCAATTTAAACGTGTTCAGCAAACTCGTATGCGTAGCGGCAGTATTATTGAGGAACATGATCATATGGATTCTAGCGATCCAAATGTTAATGAACAAGGCGCTATTATGCATATGGATAGAAACCGAAGAGTACAGCTAATGACAGCACAAAACCGTTTCCGTATTGGTGCCGACCCATTACCCAATCATACTGCTTAGTTAGCAATAAAGATGTCCGTTTTATCAGGGTAAGATTACTCCGGTATCTTTCTTTGGCAGAATTCACCGGAGACAATCCGCCAACGCCCACAGCTCAGAAGAGGTACAAGACTCCTACCTACTAGTTCACGACCTACCCTTTGAGAAAGTAGAAATCGCATTCTCTGCAGCAGAAATTGGCGGGAAATTTAAATAGAAAAGAGTTTTTGTCCGAATTCTTGTCCGGTTAGTACTTTCTAACCGTGCAGGCTTCGTGAATTGGTGGAGCCTAGCGGGATCGAACCGCTGACCTCAACACTGCCAGTGTTGCGCTCTCCCAGCTGAGCTAAGGCCCCGTATTTGGGTGTTTTTAACAAAGGCGGCATTCTACCCATTCCCACGTAAGCTGGCAAGTGAAACACGGTGTAAATATATTTTGTTGATATGGCGACTACACCCTGTGTGCCCTACTTCTGCCCTCTTGCTGATACTGGGGTTTTTTGAACCCGGAGAAATGTAACTTTTGACGTCATTTGCTACATTATGGCGTTAATTAGGTGGATTTCATATGGTATAGGTCTTGCTATGTAGGTGTTGTAACTCAACTAGTGCCCTTATCATGTCAATAGGAACCAATAATGGCCGCAGAAGAACCAGCCAAACACAAAGATATTTTTGAAGACATCGGAGCCGACACCAGTTTAGGTGATGGGGATGCGTTTAGGGACAGTTATGTTGAAGGTAGAGACCGTGGAGAATTTGCTGCATTTGGCATGGGCAAAAATAAAACGAATATGCTCTCAATGCAAGCGGCACTAGAAGGTGTGACACCTACTCATGGAGACGACGGTGTTACCTGGAATGCACTTAGCGACCGCCAGGAAGTGGGGCAACGTACATTCAGAAAAGGCGAGGATGGCGGTGGCTTTAAAGAAATCACCCAACGCCGCTTCAGAAGCGGAAGTATTATTGAGACACACAGCCACTTAAATGCAGGTGGCGATCATGTTTCTGACGGAGCTGTGATGCATAGAGATAGAAGAGGACAAACACAGTTTGTTGACCGAGGTCGGCGTGAAAAAATTGCCACCGCCGCACCTTTAGCGCGTCCCGCTGCTGCAGCGACAGCCTCTGCGGCTCCAACTAAATAGCTTTCCTCGGGCAATATCACCCGACTGTCATTTACAAGCCTTGGTATGCTTTCTCAAGTTTCTTCTGCTGCTTTTTACCGATTTCACCAAATAAGCCGTTTAATGCGTGGCGCACTCTTGCACGTGACATATCGGGGCCAAGTAAGGTCATTGACTCCATTACAGAGAACGAGCTGGTGGTGCCTGATATAGCAATAAACAACGGTGCTAGAAAATCTTTTAGTTTGATTTCCATGCTGTCGGCTAGTGCTTTGAGGCTGGCAAAGATAGCTTCTTTGTTCCATTCACGTAAACCTTCTAAGCGCCATAGAGCAAATTGTAGTACGAGCTTTTGTTGTTCTTCGTCTAGTTTTAGCGCGGCGTATTGCTCTTTGTTTAGCGGTAACATGCCGGAGAACATAAACGCGGTTAAGGGCACGAAGTCGCTTAGGGTTTCCATACGCGGTTGGGCGTGCGGCAAGACGGCACGAATGCTGTCCATATTGAGCGCCCAGTCTTTTAGGCGCTGTGCGAGTTGCTCGGTGTTGAGTTCTTCGCGAATCCATAGGCCATTGAGCCACGATAGCTTTTCGACATCAAAAATAGGCCCACCTAATGAAACACGATTAATGTCGAAGGCGGCAACCATTTCATCAAGGGTAAATTTTTCACGTTCGTCGGGCATAGACCAGCCCATACGGCCTAAATAGTTAATTAAGCCTTCAGGTAAGTAACCCATTTTTTTGTAATGCAAAATACTAGTAGGATTTTTACGCTTACTGAGTTTCGATTTGTCAGCGTTACGTAATAACGGCAAATGACACAGTACGGGCATTTCCCAACCAAAGTATTGATAGAGCAATTTGTGCTTAGGGGCTGAGTTGATCCATTCTTCGCCACGCAATACGTGGGTGATTTTCATTAGGTGATCGTCTACCACGTTCGCCAGATGGTAAGTGGGCATACCATCAGACTTTAAGAGAATCTGTGCGTCGACCTGCCCCCAATCGAGTTCGATGGTGCCGCGTAGCATATCGTCAACGGGACAAGGGCCTTCGCCTTCGGGTACGTTCATACGGACAACGTAAGGCATATCGGCAGCTTGTCGCTTTGCTACTTCGTCATCAGATAGTTTCAGTTCGCTAGGCTTTAATGCGGCAAAACCGCCCTGCTCACGACGCGCGTTACGCAACTCGTCGAGTTCTTCGGTGGTGCGGTAGCAATGAAACGCATGACCCGCATCGACTAATTGCTGTGCATATTTTGCATAAATATCGCCGCGTTCGCTTTGGCGATATGGCCCGTATTCACCCCCTACATCAGGGCCTTCTGCCCAATCTAAACCTAGCCAGCGCAAGCTATCAAAAATCGCTTGTTCAGATTCTGGCGTCGAGCGTACTTGGTCGGTATCTTCGATACGCAGAATAAATTCACCGCCATGCTGTCGAGCAAAACACAGGTTAAATAAAGCAATGTAGGCAGTGCCTACATGGGGGTCGCCGGTAGGCGATGGCGCGATGCGAGTACGTACAGTCATAGGAGTTTATTCGTTTTGTGGTGGATGTTTAAGATTATGTTGCTTAAAAATAATTGTAGGTAATTAAGTGTGAGACGTTAGATGTGAGACGCGCGCACTAAAATTGCTCCATGCATTTTAGATGTACCCCTCGTTCTGAGGGGCAACGCTTTACTTCGCTGCGCTCTGTTAAGGGCAGTGGTTTTTTAAGCATCTCACGTTGGACACCTAACGTCTTGCTATCTCTACGTTTTCGGCTCTATGTTTTGGGAAGGGTCACTCCTCGCTGGCCTTGGTATTTACCGCCACGATCTTTGTACGAGACATCACACACTTCGTCAGATTCGAAAAACAGCATTTGTGCCACACCTTCGTTGGCATAAATTTTTGCCGGTAGCGGTGTGGTGTTAGAGAATTCTAGTGTTACATGCCCTTCCCACTCTGGCTCTAGCGGGGTAACGTTTACGATAATACCGCAACGAGCATAGGTCGATTTGCCTAAGCAAACAGTGAGGATATTACGGGGAATACGGAAGTATTCTACCGTGCGTGCTAATGCAAACGAGTTAGGGGGAATAATACAGACGTCGCTTTTGATATCGACAAAGCTGTTTTCGTCGAAGTTTTTTGGATCAACAATGGTGGAATGCACATTGGTGAATATTTTAAATTCATCGGCACAGCGCACATCATAACCATAACTTGATGTGCCATAAGAGATTAAACGATCACCGCTTTCGCCATAACGCACTTGTTCTGCTTCGAATGGCTCAATCATCTGATCTGATTCGGCCATACGGCGCATCCACTTATCTGACTTAATACTCATCACTGCTCCAATACGGTTGGTTTAACGCGCAATAGTAAAGGGGGATACGCGTGCAGGCAAGAGCCTTGTGCGATATCTCGGATATCTTATGGTTCGCTTACTAAATCACGTATCTGATTAAAAGCAAACCACCCTATTTATCACTTCCTTTTATGCCCACCATCCACAATGTGAATATCGCGCTGCGGATACGGGATTTCAACAACGTGCTCTTTCAGCGCATCCCATATCATGAGAAACAAATCGGCTCCCACGCGGTTTTTGCCATCATCGACGCCGTCCATCCAGTATTCAATCAGAATATTCACACCTGAATCCCCAAAACCGCTAATTTCGGCATCGGGCTGCTCTTCTATAGGTACATCCTCCCCGCTAATGACTTGGGGATGACTGGCTACTGTTTCTATTAACAAAGGAAGCAAAGTGTGTAGATCCGTTTTATAAGCGACTTGAAACTCTAAGGAATAACGCTGCTTAATGTCTTTGTGTGTCCAGTTGGTAAAACTACTGGTAATGAATTTCTCGTTGGGCACAACGATATCTTTACCATCGTAGGTTTCTAATGTGGCGCAACGCATACTGAGCTTTCTGATCACGCCTTTACGACCGTCTTCTAGCTCGATGTAGTCTCCTACCAATAAAGAGCGGTCTAATAAGAGGATAATGCCCGAGATAAAATTAGATGCGATAGCCTGTAAACCAAAACCCAAGCCAACACCTACAGCACCACCAAATACCGCTAAAGTAGTGAGATTAATCCCTATGATTTGCAGCAAGATAAAAAAGATAGTGATGATGAGTAATACTTCAAATAGCTTGGCGAATACTTCTTTGGTGCCAATATCAATATCTTCTCGTTGACGAATAAATTGCTGGCCTGCGTTATTTGATGCTCGCCCTAGCCAAAAGAGAATCAAGCCAAAAAACACTGTTCTAAAAATACCGTAAAGCGAGAATTCTATATTACCTACACCCAAACTCACGCTATCGAGATAATTCACCGTACGCCCTAACCAGCCCACCACATACAGTATGACCATAGGTAACACGGTCCACTTAAAGAAGGTTTTTAGCAGCCCATTAATGACATAGCGTGTAATCAGTGCTCGACAAAATAAGGCCATAGCAACACCTTGAGCAAGACGCACTAAGCCATCTTGCTGCACCACCGCAAGACTAATTTCTATGGCAATGGCTAAGACAACAACGTTGATCAATAACTTGATCAGATCATCGGCGTCGTAGAGCCATTGCTTCACACCGTGCATAACGCTATCAGCATTTTCATCGGCCACTTTTCGTACCAACAAACGGCTCACAACAAAACGACCCACAACGTATGCCAGCGCCACTGCAACTATCACGAAAGCACACTGGGCGTAAAACGTAGGGCTGGACAGCCACATAAAAACGTACGCAACAAAGTCTATTGCGTATTGCTGAATCACGGCGAGATCGGTGGGTAATGTCATAACGGTATCCAGTAAATAAAAGTGCTTTTCAGAGATTAATCGTCGCTTATCGTAATGACTGGCGCAGATGAATCCATATGCTGTAGCCACAAAGCCGCAGCCGCTTTTTGTGCAATATCAATGTACTGTTGACTAATAGCGCTGTCGGGATCGGCAACGACACTCGGCTTACCACTATCCGCATCTTCACGAATAGATAAGGCTAATGGCAAGGCGCCTAACAACTGCGTGCCGTAGTCTTTAGCGATACGTTCACCACCACCTTCGCCAAAGATATGTTCGCTATGCCCACATTGGCTACATTGGTGTACGGCCATATTTTCAACCACGCCCATAATCGGCACATTCACTTTGTTAAACATTTCGATAGCTTTTTTCGCATCCAATAAGGCGATATCTTGTGGTGTGGTCACCACTACTGCTCCACTCACAGGGACTTTTTGCGAGAGCGTGAGCTGAATATCACCGGTACCCGGAGGCATATCCACAAACAAATAATCCAGATCTTGCCAATCGGTTTGAAACAATAATTGCTGTAAGGCGCCTGTCGCCATCGGGCCGCGCCACACCATGGGGGTTTGCTCAGTCACTAAATACGCCATCGACATAGACTTAACGCCGTATGCTTCGTTGGGCAACATATACTTTTGCTCACGTACTTCAGGGCGTTTAGTACCTATGCCTAGCAACATCGCTTGGCTAGGACCGTAGATATCTGCATCCAAAATACCGACCTTTGCCCCCAACTTAGCCAATGCTAAGGCAAGGTTTACGCTGGTCGTCGATTTACCTACACCACCTTTACCTGAGGCCACTGCAATAATATTACGCACATCATTGAGCAAAGGTTGCTCTTCTATATTGACGTTTTTCGGCGCTTGCCAGCCAATATCAATGCTGACCTTATCAACACTCTCTCCATCAATCGTATCAATGGTGTTAAGTGCTACCCATAGCTTTTCGCTAATCTCTTGCTGTATTGACTCGCTGGGATATCCCAAGGTCACCGACAAGCTGATTTTATTATGAGCAAACTGAATATCGCTGACTGCATCCAAGCTTAATAACGAGCGCTGCGATAAGGGATCAATAACTGAATCTAGAAGAGGGAAAATCGCGTCTTGTGCTGCATTTGACATATCGGACATGGGTTAACCTAGTGCAATTCTGGATGGAAAAATAGTAGTAACTACTCAGCTCACAGTCAAAATGGTGCAGTGTTGAGTAGTAACAAATAATAGGAAGATCTTTACGCATCTAACAAGGAAAAAATGGATGAAAAATCACCAAGCGGTTAGATAAAAAAAGGAATAAGCAAATTCCCATAAAATCTACCTTAAATCAAGCACTAATCACTGTTTACGCCCGTATTAACTGCTATAATTCGCGGCTTTCTTAACATCGAACGCTTTTCGTTAACCGACTTCAGGGCAACATTTTCATGGCAGCATCTCAGCCGACACGCAAAATTCTTGTGACCAGTGCACTCCCTTACGCCAACGGTTCTATTCACTTAGGCCATTTAGTGGAATATATTCAAACGGATATTTGGGTGCGTTTTCAAAAAATGCGCGGCCACAAGTGCACCTACGTGTGCGCCGACGATGCCCACGGCACCGCCATTATGCTAAAAGCCGAACAAAATGGGATTAGCCCAGAAGAACAAATTGCCAATATAAAAGCGGAACACGAAAAAGACTTTGCTGATTTTTTTGTTGAGTTTGATAATTTTCACTCTACTCACTCAGAAGAAAACAAAGCTTTATCTGAATTGATTTATGAGCGTCTGCTAGCCAATGGCCATATTGCATCGCGTAATATCACACAGGCTTATGATCCCGAAAAAGAATTGTTTTTAGCGGATCGTTATATCAAAGGCACCTGCCCTAAATGTAAAACCGAAGACCAATACGGTGATAACTGTGAAGCTTGTGGCGCAACTTACTCGCCAACGGATTTGTTAAATCCTAAGTCGGCCATTTCTGGTGCCACACCGATTGAAAAAGAATCTGAACATTTTTTCTTTAAGTTGCCGGAGTTCACTGAGTTTTTAAAAAACTGGACACGCGCAGGACATTTGCAAACCGAAATGGCGAACAAATTAGCCGAATGGCTAGATAGCGGTTTACAAGAGTGGGATATTTCTCGCGATGCGCCCTACTTTGGTTTCGAGATTCCTAACCAACCGGGCAAGTATTTTTATGTGTGGCTAGATGCTCCTATCGGCTACATCGCCAGCTTTAAAAACCTGTGCGAAAGAACCGGCGAGAACTGGGAAGATTATTGGATTGACGACGAAAGTGACGATGTTTCCTCGGACAATGGAAGGCTAAACAATGGCACCGAGCTTTATCATTTTATTGGTAAAGACATTGTGAACTTTCACGCCCTATTTTGGCCTGCCATGTTGCACTCGGCTAAATTCCGTACGCCAACCGCAGTTAACGTTCACGGGTTTTTAACCGTTAACGGACAAAAAATGTCGAAATCGCGTGGTACATTTATCAATGCTCGCAGTTATCTTGAGCACTTAAAGCCAGAATATTTACGTTATTATTTTGCGGCTAAATTAACCAGCGGTGTCGATGATTTAGACTTAAACCTTGAAGACTTTTTAGTCCGAGTTAATTCTGACCTTGTGGGCAAGGTCGTTAACATTGCTAGCCGCACCGCCAAGTTCATTCAAAAAAGTGGCGGGATATTATCTGACACCATCGAAGACCCAGAGTTGTGGCAAACTTTTGTCGACGCGAACGAAACCATTGCGAAGCTGTACGAAGCACGCGAATTTGCTAAAGCCATGCGTGAAATCATGAATCTTGCAGATGCGGCAAACGAATATATTGCAGCAAAAGCGCCGTGGGCACTTGCAAAGCAAGAAGGCCAAGAACAGCAAGTGATTGATGTGTGTACGCTGGGCATTAATATGTTCCGCGTAATTACCACCTATTTAAAACCTGTATTGCCAGAGCTTAGCCGTAATGCCGAAGCTTTTTTAAATACCGAACTCACATGGGCAAACGCCACCCAGTTTGCGGGTGAACACAGTATTAATAAATTTAAACCTTTGCTTACCCGTGTAGAACAAGATCAAATAGATGCGATGTTAGTCACAAATGCAGCGGCAAACACTCAGGCACAAGTGGAAGCACAGACAGCAACGAAAACCGTATCCAAAAAATCAGTTCATACGATAGAAACGGGTGGCGAAACATTAGATGAACCCATCGCCGACGAAATTGATTTCAACACGTTCGCTAAAGTCGATTTGCGTGTAGCCAAAATTGTAAAAGCCTCGCACGTAGAAGGCGCCGACAAACTATTACAACTCACCTTAGATATAGGTGGCGAAACCCGTAATGTTTTTTCAGGCATTAAAAGCGCTTACCAGCCGTCAGACTTAGAAGGCAAGCTCACTATTTTGGTTGCAAACCTTGCACCACGTAAAATGAAGTTTGGCATATCCGAAGGCATGGTATTAGCAGCAGGCCCCGGTGGTGAAGAAATTTATTTATTAGAACCCCATGACGGTGCAACACCCGGCATGCGTGTCATGTAAATTAAAAATATATCGCAGATAGATTGAGAACATAAAACATGATCATTGAAATGGCGACTATTTTAGTCAGCACAATTCTTGTTAACAATTTTGTACTGGTACAGTTTTTAGGCTTATGCCCATTTATGGGTGTATCGAGCAAACTAGAAACGGCTATAGGTATGGCTTGTGCGACAACATTTGTATTAACACTAGCGTCTATTTGTAGCTATCTAGTACACGAATATATTTTGCTGCCGCTATCACTGACTTACCTAAAAACGATTTCGTTTATTTTAGTGATTGCCGTCGTCGTACAATTCGCGAAAATGTTTATCGAAAAAACCAGTCCATTATTGTATCGCGTGTTAGGTGTATTTTTACCGCTTATCACCACCAACTGTGCAGTACTCGGTGTTGCATTATTAAATACGACTAAAGCACATAACTTTTTCGAATCAGCTACCTATGGTTTAGGTGCAGCTCTGGGTTTTTCTTTAGTATTGATTTTATTTTCTGCCATGCGCGAGCGTTTAGCGGTAGCCGATGTGCCCACACCGTTTAAGGGTGCGGCTATTGCGATGATTACCGCCGGCCTTATGTCACTCGCCTTTATGGGCTTTGCTGGCCTGATACAACTGTAGAATAATGACTGTAATAACGACGACCATAAAATGATAGAACTGATTACTCAACACCCCATCCTTTCTGCGTTAATCGCATTAGGTAGCTTGGCTTTAATTTTTGGTGGCATTTTAGGTTTTGCCGCTGTGCAATTTAAAGTGGAAGGCGATCCTATTGTAGAAGCGCTAGATGCGTTGTTGCCACAAACCCAGTGTGGCCAGTGTGGGCATCCCGGTTGCAAACCTTATGCACAAGGCATCGCTAATGGCGAGCCTATTAACAAATGTCCACCCGGCGGCCAAAGTACCATTGATAATATTGCCGAATTACTGGGCGTAGAAGCACCTTCATTAGATGAAGAACACGGCGAAGAAGCCGAGGTTAAAACCGTTGCTTATATCCGTGAAGACGAATGTATTGGTTGTACCAAATGTATTCAGGCTTGCCCTGTTGATGCCATTTTAGGTGCGGCCAAACAAATGCATACTGTGATTGTGGATGAATGCACCGGTTGCGACTTGTGCGTTGAACCCTGCCCTGTTGACTGCATTGATATGCTGCCGGTAGAACAAACGCTACAAGAATGGAAATGGACTGCGCCCAACAAAATGAGCAACTTAATTGCTACTGATCGTGCGCCACTTATTTCAAAGTCGGATTCAGCTCCTTCTTCTACGTCTGACGAGGAGAACGCAGCATGAGTACCTTAATCGCAAGCGATCAACGAATCAGTCAGGCCATTGGCGATTTTCATGGCGGTATTTATCCACCCGAAAACAAAGACCAGTCAATGCAGCTGCCTATTGGCGAGCTACCCGTTCCTCCTGTATTGGTTTTTCCGCTTAATCAACATATGGGCGCGCCAGCGATGCCCATAGTTGCCGTAGGCGATAATGTGTTACGCGGTCAAAAAATTGCAGAAGCGGTAGGTGGTTTTAGTGCATCGATCCATGCTTCTAGCTCCGGAACGGTAACCGCGATAGAAGATCGTACACTGCCCCACGCATCGGGCATGAGTGGCACTTGCATTGAAATCACCACCGATGGTCAGCATAAAGCAATAGCTTTTACGCCATGTGAAGATTATCGACAGCATAGCGCGCAAGCACTCATCCAAAAAATTCGTGAAGCGGGCATTACCGGCTTAGGCGGCGCAGGTTTTCCCACCGCGATTAAACTGCAACCCCAAGCGCAATTTGCCATAGACACCTTAATTTTAAATGGTACGGAGTGTGAGCCATATATCACAGCCGACCATAGCTTAATGCGTTATCACGCAGAAGAAGTGATTGAAGGCGCGTTATTGTTGTCTTACATTTTAGGTGAGCCAAAAAACATCATACTCGGCGTTGAAGATAACAAGCCCGATGCGATAGAAGCGCTTAGCTCGGTACTAGAACAAAGAGATGACGCCGATAACATTCGTATTATTACCTTTCCCACCAAGTATCCATCTGGTGGTGAAAAGCAATTAATTCAGTTAATCACGGGAAAAGAAGTGCCCTCAGGAACGATCCCTGCGAGCTTAGGCATCGTCATGCAAAATGTCGGTACGGCAGTGGTTGCTCATCGCGCCATTACAAAAGGCGAGCCTCTAACCTCTCGCATTACGACCTTTGTCGGTAACGCGCTAAATACACAGCGCAATATGTATACCTTATTAGGCACACCGATTCACTTCGCATTAGAACATTTAGGTTTGGCCGAAAAAGACTTTTCTTTGGAAGCGGGGAACAAACTGATCATGGGCGGCCCGATGATGGGTTTTGCACTCAAGAGTACCGAAGTACCTGTGGTGAAATCTACTAACTGTGTGATTGCTCCCTCGAAACAAGAATTACCACCACAGCCTGAAGCCCAAGAATGTATTCGTTGCGGCATGTGTGCCGAAGTCTGTCCTGCTAGCTTATTACCTCAACAGCTATATTGGTATGCCAAAGCAGAAGACCACGAGCGCGCACAAAGCCATAATTTATTCGATTGTATTGAATGCGGGGCTTGCTCGTTTGTTTGTCCGTCTAATATTCCATTGGTGCAATACTATCGCGCATCGAAAGGCGCTATTAAACAAATTGAACAAGAAAAAGTGAAATCGGATCACGCTCGCCAGCGTTTTGAGTTCCGCAAAGAACGCATGGAAAAAGCCGAAGCCGATAAAGCCGCAAAGCGCGAAGCGCGTAAACAAGCAGCCGCTAAAGCGAAAAAAATTCAAGCAGAAAAAAAAGCCGCTTTAGAGAACAACCCGACAACTGAAATTAAGGCAGCATCAGCCCAAACAACAGAAACAACAACCGCGGTTGATCCTGTCGCAGCGGCTATGGCTCGTGTAAAAGCTCAACAAAATGATCCAGTAGCACAGCAAGCGAAATTAGAGCGTGCCGTTAACGGTGCAAAAGATCGCGTGGCCAAGCTGACGGCAAAACTACATGCTGAACCCAGTAAAAAACAAAAAAGCAAATTAGAAGAACATAAAGATCGTACCGCGGCACAATTAAAACAAGCTGAGATTCGTTTACAAGATGCTGAAAAAGCGTTAGCTGAACATGCGGCTAAAA
>AEVK01000136.1 GCA_000209515.2 gamma proteobacterium IMCC1989 | reverse complement strand
CTCCAGTGCTCGACTGCTCTAAGGCGTTTGACTGTGCTAGCAGAAACTAAGTCCCCCTTAACTAAGCATTCACCTAATCTAGAGTCTGTAAAAGTTACTGCTATTTCGCTTAATTTATCTTGGACAGTAGTGGAGTTTGATCTGGAATCAAACATCAACAATTAACGATAGAGCTGTTCTTCTCCATAGGCTAACGCTAATGATTTCCGGTCTGTTTTTTTGAGCGACTTCACTACCAAACCATAAGAGCGATCTACCATTCTTTCGATTTCACCTTGTGGAATACTGCCATCTAGAATCACGGTATTCCAATGGCGTTTATTCATATGGTAACCAGGGATCACCGCATCAAAAACATCTCGTAACATTTGCGCTTCGTCAGGATCACACTTGAGATTAATACGAGCAACGCCGTCTTTTTCACCTAAGATGGCAAACAACTTATCTCTAATTTTAAACACTAAAGCATCGGGGCCAAAAGGATAATCTTCGCGCGCCTCTGGCTTTGATAAACAATATTGTTTGGTTTGTAGATAATCCATAATGGGCTCGTAATGACAGCGTTGTTTTTTATTATTAAATCTGGCTAGCGTCGCTTTTGATGCAACTCTAAATTTTCTAAACGTTTTTTCTCGCTTTTTTTCAACAATAAATAAGTGGCACCCGTGCCACCGTGATGTTTCTGTGCAGAATGAAAGGCCAGTACCTCGTCGATTTGCGGCAACCAATGAGCCACTAAACTTTTTAGTACTGCAGGATTTGCTCTGCCCTCACCTTTGCCGTGGGTAATTAACGCGCAGCGAATATCGTGAGTGATACAGTCTCGTACAAATTGGTAAAGTGTGAGGCGTGCTTGCTCTGCCGTCATCCGATGTAAATCTAAACGAGCCTCAATAGAGTACTTACCCTGCCGTAATTGCTTATAGACACCGTGCTGAACGCCCGGTCGCTGATACTCTAGCATTGCATTCGCATCTAGCTGCTCCACAGCACTATCCACTAATGGATCATTAAGTGAAACGTCTTCAAATTGCGCCGCTTGCTGACGAGCTTTGAGGGTATTTTTGTCGATTTTTGAGGTATTCAACACCACTCGCTTCTCTCGTTGAAGGGGCTTTACGTCTTGCATCTCTTTAAAAAAATCGTCGTCATCGTTATTCATACTAGTACCATCCGTCCTCATACTGGCACTCTAACAACCCTTTTTTAAAAGGGCAAACATAAAAAAGGGCAGCCTAAGCTGCCCAAAATGATGATTTTTACTCACTCACGATAATCGTCAATTCGTAATAATTTCTGGCCCCATCAGCATGGTAGGTAACCATGTTGAAATCGCCGGAATATAGGTCACCATAATCAAGAAAATAAACATGACACAAACAAATGGCATAGCTGCTTTAATCACTTCTACCATGCTCATACCAGTAATCGCCGATGTCACAAAAAGGTTGAGCCCAATGGGCGGTGTCACCATACCGATTTCCATATTCACCACCATGATCACGCCGAGGTGAATCGGGTCAACACCCAGCTCTACCGCTATTGGAAACACCACCGGCGCAACAATTAACAGCAAACCCGATGGCTCCATAAACTGGCCGCCTAACAATAGAATAAGGTTCACCGCGATAAGGAAAGTAAACCACGTAAAACCTGCATCTAGCATTAGGCCGGTAACATACTGCGGGATATTTTCTGAAGTCAGTACATGGGCAAATACTAAGGCATTTACGATGACGAACATTAACATCAAGGTTGTCTTGGCCGAATCTACCATCACTTTGCGCGTATCGTCGTGATAAAACACCGCTAAACTGTTTTTCAGCGTAAGCACAAGGTTTCTTATAGCCGCATTGGCAAGGCTTTCATCTTCGTTACACCATGCAACATCTTTTAAAGGCCCCATATCACGATAAACAAATACGGCAATTAAAAAAGAATATACGGCAGCGACAGATGCAGCCTCGGTAGGCGTAAAAATACCACCATAAATACCACCTAAAATAATGGCAATTAAAAATAAGCCCCAAGACGCTGAACCCGCAGATTCTAAGATTTCACCCATACCTGCAAACGGTTCTTTTGCCATGCCCTTAATACGCGCATTAACGTAGATAGCAACCATCAACATAAGTCCCGCGAGCAAGCCCGGAATCACACCCGCTAAAAACATGCGGCCAACCGATACATCGGTCGCAGCAGAATACACCACCATTACAATCGAAGGCGGGATAAGAATACCCAATGTACCCGCATTAGCGACAACGCCTGCGGCAAACTGCTTGGTATAACCGGCTTGCATCATGCCCGCGATAGCGATGGAACCAATGGCCACAACGGTCGCGGGAGAAGAGCCCGATAAAGCCGCAAACAGCATACAAGCAAAGACACTTGCAATGGCCAAGCCGCCACGAATATGACCGACCGATGCAATAGCAAAACGAATGATGCGCCGTGCAACACCACCGGTGGACATAAAGGATGAGGCGAGAATAAAAAACGGAATCGCTAACAGGGTATAGTTTTGCGCCGCCGTATAGAGTTGAAGCGCCACAGACGATACTGAGTCGTGCGAGAAAATAGCAATCACTAATACGCTAGCAAAGCCGAGCGATACTGCAACAGGCACACCTAAAAATAGAAAAACAAAAACGAGACCAAATAAAATAAGGGATTCCATTATTTGCTCCCTCCTTCAACATCGTTACCCGTATGAACATTCTCTTGTTTTGATTTCTCGTGTTCATCCAGCAATTCTTCTGCTTCGTGCGAAGCAATAATCATTTCACGCTCGCCTTTCCAAATAGCGATAAACGCTTGTACCGAACGCAACACGAATAAGGCTAAGCCCACGGGTAAAATAAGATAAGCAATCCAACGTGGTAAACGCTCGCCACCATGAAGCGCTTCTGGGAAAAAGTCCGGCAAGACAATATCTTCCATGCCAATACCAATACTATAAATTTTACTAAAATAGAACCAAGCGCCACCTTTTGATTCAACTCCAAAAATAGTCAGCCACTCAGCAGAAAATAATGTCACGCCATATAAGATACAAACGACTGCACCGAATAAGGCAAAAAAACGAAACACCGGTTTAGGGAAAGTACGAATCAATGCATCAACACCAATGTGTGATCCCACTTTAATTCCGTAGCTCATACCAAATAAAATCAACCATGCGAATAACACTTGCGTCAACTCTAGCGCACCACCCCAACCAGAATTAAACACATAACGCGCTATCACTTGCGAAAAGCTAATCAACACCATAAGTGCCAATACAATCGCAATAAAATTTTCTTCAAATCGATCAATGAACGTAGATACTTTGTTCATAAAAACTCCCAACTACCGCATAGCTTATATAAACTTACCAATATGAAAAATACTGCTACTACTTAATATCGTCATACCGGGCTCACCCCAAGTATGACTATATTAAAACAGCATTTAAGAAAAGTAGATTCCGGATAAGCAAAACACGCATTCCGGAATGACGGGGGGTTTACTTACCTGCAGCAACCGCTGCATCAATAACATCTTGACCAATATCGTCGGCAAATTTAGCCCACACTGGCTTCATCGTGTTTACCCAAATTTCGCGCTGCTCTGGCGTTAAGGTTCTGACTACACCACCAGCTTTAATTATTTCTGCTTTTGAATTCGCATTAATCGCAGTCGCTTTGGAGTTTGCTTTATTAGTTTCTTCTTTAAAAATAGTTAAAAACTGAGTGCGCACATCTTCTGGCAAGCTATCTAGCCACTCTTTAGAAGTGACGGCTAAATAGGTTAGCAACTGATGATTAGTTTCTGTCACGCCATCTTGCACTTCGAAGAATTTTTGCTTGTAAATATTCGACCAGGTATTTTCTTGCCCGTTAACCACGCCCGTTTGTAATGCACCATAAACCTCTTTAAATGCAAGCTTTTGTGCATTACCACCCATCGCCTCGATCATTGCTACCGCTACGTCAGACGTTTGGGTACGAAACTTTAAGCCTTTAGCATCCGTTGGCACATTCAACGGTTTAGTCGCAGAGAAATGTTTTAGACCATTAAAAATATAAGACAAGCCAACATAGCCTTTATCGTCAATCGCAGATAATAATTCCTGACCTTTGGGGCCATTGGTAAACGTTTCTACCGCATCCATATCGCTGAACAAAAACGGTAAATCAAATAAACGGTATTTTTTGGTGTAGGCTTCAAACTTAGCTAACGACGGCGCAGCAACTTGCACATCACCCAGCAGTAATGCTTCCATCACTTTATTATCGTTAAACAATTGTGAACGTGGGAATACCTGCATACAGGCTTTACCGTTCATTTCGTCATTAATACGTGCCGCGATAGCGCCCGCTGCTTCACCTTTTGGGTGGCCGGTAGCGGCGGTCACATGGCTAAACTTAATAACGATTTCACCGGGATCACAATCAGCCGCAACAAAAGCAGATGTGGTTAATAGTGCCGCAGCACTCATGGCAGTTAATAAACGTTTCATAATTTTTCCCTCAGGAGGATGTAGTGGTTATTATTAATTTCATTTTAATTATTCTTTCTCTATATTATCGGCGAGAAGCATAACCGTAATAGCAGGAAGCGTGCCAAAGGGAAAACTATAGGGGAAAGGGCGATATTATAAGGGGTGATAGGAGGTAATAAGGCACGGAAAAATTATCAGCAGAAAAAAGCAAGGAAAAACAGGTCGGTTTCGACACATTTAGAACTAAGATGTTACCTAAGCGACCCATCTATGGAATCATATTCTTATACTAGTCCTCTCGTCAGTCGAGGTCGCTGTTGTCATCGCCATCATCAAGCAACATTTTTTTATCCAGCTGATATTTTTTCATTTTTTGATATAGCGCTTTACGAGATAAGCCTAATGCCTCATAGGTTTTTTTCACACTGCCAGACTGTTGTTTTAACTCGGTGGCGATGATGGAACGTTCGTACTGGCTTACGCGTTCGGCTAGTGTATTCATTGTACTGCCATCAGCAGCAAGTGTTTTACCTTCTGTATTGTCATGCCCATGACTCGATCCATCGTCCATGCCTGTCCATATACCTAGTACCAAACGATCAGCGATGTTGCGTAACTCACGCACATTACCCGGCCAATCATAGGCCATTAAATCAACAATCATTTCAGGCGTAATTTCTGGAATGTCGCGGCGATAACGCGAACGCGCTTCTCGCGCCAAATGATACAGCAGCGCAGGAATATCGTCTTTGCGTTCACGTAACGGGGGAATGCGGATGGTGACTACGTTTAAGCGATAATATAAATCGGCACGGAATGATTTTTGTGGGCGGGCGATTTCTAAATCGGTCTTGGTAGCCGCAACAAAACGTACATCCAAAGGGATTACCGCATTAGAACCTAAGCGTTCAATAGAGCGGGTTTCAATGACCCGCAATAATTTTATTTGTAACTCCATCGGCATTGACTCAATTTCATCGAGAAAAATTGTCCCGCCGTTGGCGTGTTCTAACTTACCAATACGTTTTTTATTGGCGCTGGTAAACGCACCCGACTCGTGACCAAAAAGTTCGGACTCCATAATATCCATAGGAATCGCGCCACAATTCAGCGCCACAAAAGGTTTATCTTTTCGATTCCCCTCGTCATGTAATGCGCGAGCCACCACTTCTTTGCCCGAGCCAGTTTCACCCCAAATTAATACATCAACATCGGCACCAGTTAACATCATCAATTCATTGCGTAAGCGCAGCATAGACGGTGTGCGGCCAACGAGGCGCTTATCTAATTCCACTTGCCCCGACAGCTCTTGACGCAGGGTGCGGTTTTCTAATACCAAACGCCTTTTTTCTAATGCCCGCAGTACCACATTGCTTAAACGATCCGCAGAAAAGGGTTTTTCGATAAGATCATAAGCGCCTGCGCGCATGGCTTCTACCGCAATCGCTACATCGCCGTGACCGGTGATTAAGATCACCGGCATAGAGGGGTCTATCTCTAGCGCCATCGACATAAGTTGCAAGCCATCGGTTCCCACCATGCGAATATCGGTAATTAATGCGCCGTATAAGCCTCGATGAATATTATCCAATACGCCTTCGGCACTCTCATATTCCAGCACATCAAAGCCCGCCAGCACTAAGCTTTGGCTCAGGGCGTGGCGTAAATCGGCATCATCATCAACCAATAATATAGTGGGGGTTTCCATCTTTCGAATACCTAAATCGTATAAAAAATCACATGTAACACACTGGAGGTTACCGCACGGCGAGCCATACTTGAGCCATACTATAACAATCTAACAAGGAAAAAGGATAGCGAGCGCTGGCACAACGGCAGAGTACAACATGAGTTAATCGCCCTGACATGGCTATTTTGCCCTACTGATTCCCATTATTCAGCCGATTATCTGTTATAGTTCGCCATTATTTAAAGCCTTAATTTCAAACCCTATTTTTCCTCTTTTGACAACAACATTCACAGCAGCATTAACAACACCATTAATAATGCAATGGCCAACAATCGGCGCTGTAGAATTTACTTGATACACCACCCAATAAAGAACGCGTGAAGTATATGACAGACGGTATTCGACTTAATAAATTTATCAGTGATTCAGGTTATTGCTCTCGACGAGAAGCCGATAAATTGATTGAAGACGATTTGGTGCTGGTCAACGGACAGCCTCCTACACTTGGTACTCGCTGCCACCCCGGTGATGTCGTCTACGTAGAAGGCAAGCGCATCAAAAGTCGAGCCAATGCAGGCTCACAAGCGGATAGAGAATATATCGCTTACAACAAACCCACGCATATTACCTGCACCACCGAAGCCGATGTGGTGGGTAATATTATTAGTGCGGTGGGTTACAAGAAACGTATTTTTCCCATAGGCCGATTAGACAAAATGTCTGAAGGCTTGATTTTATTAACCAGCGATGGCGATATTGTTAATAAAATATTACGTGCAGAAAATGCACACGACAAAGAATATTTAGTAACGGTAGACAAACCCATCACCGACAAATTTATTGAGAAAATGGGTAACGGCGTGCCTATTCTTGGTACTAAAACCCTGCCTTGCAAAATTAATATGCAAGGTGAGTTTATGTTTAAGATTATTTTAACCGAAGGCTTAAATCGTCAAATTCGTCGAATGTGCGAATATTTCGGTTACGAAGTGACTAAACTAAAACGCGTGCGCATTATGAATATTACGCTAGGTAATTTAAAACCCGGCGAATGGCGAAAACTCACTGCCAACCAATTAACGGATATCAATAATGCAATAGAGCATTCCAGTGGCGATGCTGCTCCAAAAGGCGCGAAGTTAATACGCCGAAAACCAAAAAAGCCTAGCCAACAAGAGCGTGCGATCAAATCGAAAACACCTAAAGTCGTGCGTACGCCTAGAAAAAATAAAAAACCGAAAGGGCGTAAAAAATAATTTAGATATTCCCCCCCCCGACTAATACCCGCATTGGTAAACTTCTCCCGTTCTACAGCTTGCTGATAGGTGAGCAAGGTATCTTTTAGAAAGGATTTTAGATAAGAAGTTGACTCACGTAGTAAAACACTTATGATGCGTATAGGCATGCGCATCGCAAGCATGCCAAACCATACTAACACCTAAACTGTATTAGAACGGAATAGCAGAGTAAAAGCGTCAATAGAGGTGTATCCCATGCAAAATCTATACGATACCAGTGCCATAAAGAAAGCCACAAATCTTAGTATAAACAGTGACTTACTGGAAAAAACTCGCGCGTTAAATATCAACTTGTCCGCCACTTTAGAGAAAGCACTAAAACACGAATTGGCACAAGTAAAAGCCTCAAAATGGGCTGAAGACAACAAAACCGCTATCAAGGCTTATAACGCCTTTACTGAAGAAAACGGCTGCTTTGGTGACGAATACAGGAGGTTTTAATGGCTCAATTTGACGTTTACCAAAACCCAAGCAACACCAGTAGAAAGCATTATCCCTACCTCCTGGACATACAAAGCCCGTACATCTCCGAGATAGCTACACGTATCGTCATACCGCTAGGCCTCGCCTCATCTTTTGGTAACGAGGCAATGAATATACTCACCCCAGAAATACAGTACGAGGGTGAAGACCTTCTACTGCTAACCCCTCAGGTTTCATCCGTCCCTGCAAAAATATTAACAGCACCCGTTGGTTCGCTGTCTCATTTTCGAGAACAAATTATTCATGCCATAGACTTTGCTATTACAGGTATTTAATCCGGGAATAAAAAGCGCGGCTTATTTCAAACGCTCTAAATCGGCTTCTATTTCGGCTATTTTATTAGATACGACCTGCTCTAGATGGCGCAAATCTGCAACAATTTTTTTCTTAACATCTTTTTCTTTTCGCTCTATTAGCGTCACTTTATCTAGCTGAATCATAGCCTTGTGCAGAATAGAAGAAATTTCATTCGTATTTTCGTATTTACCAGACTCATTTTTAAAGGTTTTTTGCTCACGCGGAAATTTAAGCTTTTCACTACGATGAAACAAATCACCTTTTTCTTTCTTGTAATAGACTTTCAAAATATCTTGATTAGCTTCTGATCGAATCGTATAGCTCTCGACTCTATCAATGTTTTTAATACCTATTGAATGTAATACTTCGTTACTCATGATTTTTTCCTTTGGTTATTTTGATTATTTATTAATAAAATCCTTATTTGTTCACAATTATCTGTCTTGTTACTTTCTTTACCTCAAAGAAAGT
>AEVK01000137.1 GCA_000209515.2 gamma proteobacterium IMCC1989 | reverse complement strand
GGCGACACAGATAGAAAAAATAGAAAAGTATCACCAAATTGTGGGCACTACGACAGTGAGTAATTTATCCCATAGTACGGCTATTGCAGTTAACTACCCGGGTAGTGTGTCCTATACAGGAGCTAATAATGCTGTTATTGATCTTATGTATAACAATGGTACAGAGGATAATCCGTCTACAGTTTCTCTTAGATCCATCTCTTACCCAAATGTCGATGGTTACCCAGGATCATGGAGCCACTCGTTAAGTACATCCAATAATCACCTTAAATTATATAAAGGCGGTAAATTAATAGTCCAGGGCACTATGGGGCGTACGCACACATATTATGTTTCAATTCAAACGGGCAGTGATGAAAGTGGACCTATTTATAGTTCTCGACCAGTTCACCGCTTTACTTTATTAGCCCCAAAAACCTTCGAAGTAGGCAACGCCTATCCACAAGCCACCCGCGCTCAGGTCAGCTTTAATAACGGTTCTTCTTGGACGACCTTAACCGACCGTACACTTGATCAAAGCACCGGCCAAATTGTCTTCGGTATCAAAAACATGTCCGCAGGCAGCAGCTATCAAGTGCGCACCTTCGATAGCGCAGGCAATATCGTGCAGTGGTTTAAAGGCACCACCAACTCAGGTCGCCCCACACAAATCTACGGATATACCAGCGATTATGAGCAAGTCGCTCGCGTCACCAGTAATAGTGACTTTACCCACTTCCAGCAAGTGACCGAAGAAACCTCT
>AEVK01000138.1 GCA_000209515.2 gamma proteobacterium IMCC1989 | reverse complement strand
ATTGACTAACTACCAACACTTATTGACTAAGCGCTGACAACTAACGCTTAGTCTTCTTAGCTTTTACAGAACTGGCTTTACAGAACTGACCTTACAGAATTGATAGAACATTGATGGAATTACTTATGCAGAAGCACATGCAAACACGTCACTTTTTAACATTAAATGATTTATCCGCAGATGAACTCAACATTATCATTCAGCGTGCTATCGAGCTTAAAAAAATACGTAGTGAAGTCCGCCTACATAAAACTTTGGAAGGAAAAGTTTTAGGGATGATATTTGAGAAGTCATCTACCCGCACACGGGTGTCATTTGAAGCGGGCATTGCTCAACTAGGCGGTAGCGGCTTATTTTTATCGTCTAACGACACACAACTGGGTCGCGGCGAACCTATAGAAGACTCTGCTAGAGTTATCTCTAGCATGGTTGACATCGTGATGATTCGTACATACGCACATCAATCAATACAAACTTTCGCTGAGTACTCAAAAGTCCCCATTATTAATGCACTCAGTGATGACTATCACCCTTGCCAGTTACTGGCCGACATTCAAACATACACTGAACACCGAGGTAACCCACAAGGCAAAACAGTGGTGTGGGTAGGTGATGGTAATAACATGTGCCACTCTTACATCAATGCTGCACGGCTGTGCGACTTTACATTACACATTGCCTGCCCTAAAGGCTACGAGCCTAACGCAGAGCTCATGGCAGCTAACGCAGACCGTATTCGCTTATTCCATAATACCGAAGAGGCAGTAAAAGGTGCCGATTGGGTGGTGACCGACACATGGGCGTCAATGGGACAGGAAGAAGAAAAGAAAATTCGCGAAGATGCCTTTGCTGCTTTTCAAGTCAATGAAGAACTCATGCAACTTGCAAACAAAGACGCCATATTTATGCACTGTTTACCCGCCTATCGCGGCTTAGAAATCAGCGACACCATCATGGATTCACCCTGCTCGGTTGTGTGGGACGAAGCAGAAAACCGCTTACATGCCCAAAAGGCATTAATGGAATTTTTATTAGGTGCTATTACATAAATGCTTTACACGAGCATCTTACTTGGCACTTGCCATAAATGGTAATGATGATAATTGGCAATGATATAAGTAGCGGCAGTACGCACATCAAACAGAAAAACAATAAAGGCGTGCCTAGTCCGCGCCATTACTAGCTTCGTTAGAAACAATCACTTTTCTCATTTTTTGTGATCCACTTCTCATCATTTATCTCACTAAAAAAACATCTTCGATAGGCAAAAATAGTATAACGCTAGATAGCGCTTGTTTTTAAACCGCTATTTCAGACTAGCTCAAGCCTCTTGGGTTAACGTCTACTAACACATCGACTTTCCCACACTTTATCCACAAGAAAAACTCAGGGTCATTGCCTTGATTTTTAATCAAAAGCGCATTATCTTGTGCCTCAGATTTATAAAACACCCATATGTAGGGTTTACATTAAACCAAACACAATGCATAACAGTTCATCTAGAACAATAAAATAATCGTATTTAATCGCCGTTAGTCATAACCACGGCATTAACAACGATACCAACAATAGTGATACAGCTTTTAGAGACACCTTTAAAAATACCTTTTTAATTACATCATCGTAAAGCAACAAAGTAACAAAGTAACGATGAATAAGAAAAGAAGGATTTTACTGATACCCCCACCGGAGAGAAAAATGTACACCGAGTCTGACTCAGCACCAACAAACACTTCGCCATTAGAGAAATCTAGCACTGGCAGCTATCAAACTAGCGTGACAGCTACTGCACCAGGTAAATTACGTGTGATTAAACGTAATGGCACGGTTATGCCTTACGCTGAAGACAAGATTGCTATAGCAGTAACCAAAGCCTTTCTCGCAGTAGAAGGCGGCACAGCCGCTGCATCAAGCCGTGTACACGAAACCGTGAAACTGTTCACTCAGCAAATTTCTGACACCTTCAACCGTCGCATGCCTTCCGGTGGCACAGTGCACATCGAAGATATCCAAGACCAAGTAGAACTCACATTAATGCGCAACGGTGAGCATAAAGTCGCTCGTGATTACGTCTTATATCGTGCAGAACGTGCGCGCGTAAGAGCTAGTGCAACACCAGCGGTATCGGCAGAAGCGCTGTCTAAATACCCAAAGCTCAATGTCACACTAGAGAATGGCGATACCGCCCCTCTTGATATGGCTCGCATCCACACCATCGTTACTGAGGCCTGCGAAGGTCTCAGCGATGTAAGTGTCGACGCTATTCTTGATGAAGCAATGCGCAACTTGTACGACGGCGTTGCATTGAGCGATATCAACACATCATTAGTCATCACTGCCCGCACCTTAGTAGAAAAAGAACCCAACTACAGCTATGCCACCGCACGCCTTTTACAAGACAAGCTACGCGCAGAAGCATTAGGCTTTTTGGGTATAGCAGAGCAAGCAACCCATCACGAGATGGCGCATTACTACGCTCAAGCATTACCAGCCTATATCGAAAAAGGCATCGAGCTAGAATTATTAGCGCCATCATTGCGTAACTTTGATATTCCAGCATTAGGAAAAGCGCTAGACCACACCCGTGATAGCCAATTCACCTACCTAGGTTTACAAACCCTATATGACCGTTATTTCATTCACAGCAATGATGTCCGTATTGAATTACCGCAAATTTTCTTTATGCGTGTAGCAATGGGCCTTGCAGTAGAAGAAGACAAACCAACAGAGCGTGCGATTGAGTTTTATCGTTTGTTATCATCTTTTGATTACATGAGCTCAACACCTACATTATTTAACGCGGGCACTTTACGCCCACAACTATCTTCATGCTACCTCACCACAGTGCCTGATGATCTACACGGCATTTATGGCGCCATGCAAGATAACGCTATGTTATCCAAATGGGCTGGCGGCTTAGGTAATGACTGGACGCCTGTACGCGCACTAGGCTCTTACATCAAAGGCACTAACGGTAAATCTCAAGGTGTTGTCCCCTTCTTAAAAGTGGCCAACGATACTGCCGTTGCCGTTAACCAAGGTGGCAAGCGTAAAGGCGCGATGTGTGCTTACTTAGAAACATGGCATATGGATATCGAAGAGTTCTTAGAACTACGTAAGAACACCGGTGATGACCGTCGCCGTACTCACGATATGAATACTGCTAACTGGGTACCTGATTTGTTTATGAAGCGCGTCTTCGACAAGAAAGAATGGACCTTATTTACGCCAAGTGAAGCACCAGATCTACATGACTTATGCGGTACCGCATTTGAAACACGCTACGAAGAATATGAGCGTATGGCTGACCGTGGTGAAATTAAGCACTTTAAACGCATCCCTGCCGAAAGCCTATGGCGCAAAATGCTAGGTATGTTGTTCGAAACAGGTCACCCTTGGATCACCTTTAAAGACAGCTGTAATCTACGTAGCCCACAGCAACACGTAGGTGTTATTCACTCGTCTAACTTATGTACTGAAATCACCTTAAATACCAGTGCTGGTGATGAGATTGCCGTATGTAACTTGGGTTCAGTCAACTTAGCCCAACACATTGAAAACGGTGAATTAAATACTACTAAGCTTGAAGCAACTGTGAACACCGCTGTTCGTATGCTCGATAACGTTATCGACATTAACTATTACGCAGTGGAAGCAGCACGCACATCAAACATGCGTCACCGCCCTATCGGCTTAGGCCTTATGGGTTTCCAAGATGCACTTTACAAGCAAGGGTTTGCTTACTCTTCAGATCAAGCAGTAGAATTTGCCGACCGCTCGATGGAAGCCATCAGTTATTTTGCGATCAATGCCTCTAGCAACCTTGCAGCAGAACGTGGTCAGTACCCTACTTTCGAAGGTTCTCTATGGAGCAAAGGTGAACTCCCTATCGACTCTATTGAAACTCTCGTGAAGCAACGTGGTGAGAAGTATATTGAAATGGATCGCAGCCAAACGTTAGATTGGTCTAGCTTACGTAGCAAAGTTCAAAAACAAGGTATGCGCAACTCAAACGTGATGGCGATTGCACCTACTGCGACCATTGCCAACATTACTGGCGTATCACAGTCAATTGAACCGACATACCAAAACCTTTATGTAAAATCGAACCTTTCGGGCGAATTTACCGTCGTTAACCCATATCTTATTCACGACTTAAAGAAACGTGATTTATGGGATGCAGTGATGGTAAACGATCTAAAATATTATGAAGGTTCGGTACAAAAAGTAGAACGTATTCCTGCGGATCTAAAAGCACTATATGCCACCGCGTTTGAAGTAGAGCCTCGCTGGATTGTCAGCGCCGCTAGCCGTCGTCAAAAATGGCTTGATCAAGCACAAAGCTTGAACCTATACATTGCAGGGGCCAACGGTAAAAAGCTCGACGTTACCTACCGTATGGCTTGGTATAGCGGCCTAAAAACCACCTATTATCTACGCGCCCTATCAGCGACAACAACAGAGAAATCAACTGTCTCTGGCGGCACATTAAACGCCGTATCATCTAACGCAGAGTCTGCCGCACCGGTTGCAGCAGCCGTACCTAAAGCCTGCTCGATAGATGAACCCGATTGCGAAGCTTGCCAGTAATATAATGCGAATAATAAAGACTAGTCGATAGTAAACGTCGCGGTGACCTCTTATGAAATTTTAAATTGAGTCGTCACCGCCATACTCGGCGCCGTAAGCAAAGAATATATAAACAGAATAAATAAAACGAAATTTACAAACAAGATTCACAAACAAGAAGGTAAGATTTATGTTGAATTGGGATGAGTATCACGAAGACGAAGATGTTGCAGTAGCTACTGCCCCCACAGATCTTTCATCACCCACAAGCAATGACACTGCGACACAAGCAGCTACCGCTATAACCGAAACAGCGGCAGCACCAGAACAGAAAAAGAGTGATGCAGCACCTGTAGCAGAAACACCCGCAAAAAACGCCCTAGTAAATACTCCAAAAAAAGAAGCGGCAGATCAAACGGCTAACAATAACGACGCCGTGGCGAAAGCCAAACAAGCGATTAACAACATTGACCCTACCCCCGGTATCGAAGAGCTGGAAATGGGTGCCGCACGTGTGGGCGTTGATGAAAAGGCCATGATCAATTGCCGTGCTGATTTAAACCAGCTAGTGCCTTTCAAATATGACTGGGCATGGCAGAAGTACCTAGACGGCTGTGCCAATCATTGGATGCCACAAGAAGTCAATATGACTGCAGATATTTCATTGTGGAAAGATCCTGACGGCCTAAGTGACGACGAACGTCGTATTATTATGCGCTCGTTAGGCTACTTTTCTACAGCAGATTCTTTAGTGGCAAATAACTTAGTACTCGCAGTATACCGCCTGATTACTAACCCAGAATGCCGCCAGTACCTGTTGCGCCAAGCGTTTGAAGAAGCCATTCATACACACGCCTACCAGTACTGTATTGAATCATTGGGTATGGACGAAGGTGAAATATTCAATATGTACCGTGAAGTCCCCTCTGTTGCTAACAAAGCAGCATGGAGCATCGCGCATACACAAGGTATCAGCGATCCTACATTTAATACTGGCACCACCGAAACCGATCAAGAACTATTGCGTAACCTGATTGGCTTTTACGCCGTAACCGAAGGTATTTTCTTTTACTGTGGTTTTACCCAAATTTTGTCGATGGGTCGTCGTAATAAAATGACTGGCGTTGCCGAGCAATTTCAGTACATCTTACGCGACGAGTCTATGCATCTTAATTTTGGTATTGATATCATCAACCAAATTAAATTGGAAAACCCGCATCTCTGGACGGAAGAGTTTAAGGCCGAAGTCACACAAATGGTATTGGAAGGCACTGAGTTAGAAATTGCCTATGCTCGTGACACCATGCCACGCGGTGTACTAGGTATGAATGCCGCCATGATGGAAGAATACTTACAGTTTATTTCTAACCGTCGCTTAGCTCAGCTTGGTTTAACCGAGCAATATCCTGGCGCACAAAATCCATTCCCTTGGATGAGTGAAATTATGGACTTGCGTAAAGAGAAGAACTTCTTCGAAACTCGTGTTATTGAATACCAAACTGGCGGCGCACTTACCTGGGAATAGGCTCGCAAATAATCAGAAATAACATGGTACATATGTTGTGCGGCAGGATATCTGCTCTGCCGTTGCTGTACTTGATACTCATCATCATTGATACACTAAATATTTTTAAACATAGTGATGGTGAGTATTATGAAAATTACATAACCTAAATAATAATTGTAATAAGTAGCGCTAAACCTAGAACACCCACCTAATCCGACAACTAGGTAAGCACACAACGGGAGATAACAATGGGCCAGAAAGCACAGGAATCACAAACGCAGTGGGAAAACCAACGGGAAGACTTACTGATGACCATTGACCAATTGTCGCAGATGACAGAGGTTATGAACGACGTACTCACTCGTGTAAAACAACAAGTTGACACCTTAGATAACACGCATCAAAAAAGCCAAAACACTAGCATAAGTAGAAATAAAGGCACGATTTCCAAAAAAACAAAAAACAACAATAACCGACTTAACAAAAAAATTGACTTAGTT
>AEVK01000139.1 GCA_000209515.2 gamma proteobacterium IMCC1989 | reverse complement strand
GCATATGCCAGAAGAGGTTTGTATCGCTATTCGACACCAGAGTGATCCGGACTTTACAGGCGAGCATGCAGAATATTCGCAATTAATTTATTTAACACGCAAGCTGCTTAACGAAAAAGGCGTGCGTACCGGTGTGTCTGATGATCCGATACCGGATGCTTTATTTAACAACTTTAACTTAAATAGAGATGAAGCCTCTGAGGCTATCGACATTATGCTGGAGTCAACAGAAATGCTCGAAGCGATGACCCAACAAATGAATCCATCATAATAGATATGCACTCGATAATTTATAAGTCTTTGAATAATATTTAATCAAAGACTTATAAACTCATTGTCTACTACGTATCCACTATCAACACCTCCTATCGATACTTCCTATCGACACCCCTTATCGACATCACTTATCAACACCCCCTATGTAATCGAGTCACGTAGAGGGTAGCGAGTCGAGGCTAGGGAAGCTTTCCATGTGATTATTATTGGTTTCTGCTCTACAATAGCGAAATACATATCCTCACTGACTGGAATTTTTTGGCTTGTTATCTTTTCATAACACTCCCAACCACTTAAGCATACAAAAAGCACCTGTAACGAGTAAACATAAAGCTCGCTATAGAGAACCTGTATGGAAAAACGTTAAGCAACAAACAAAGATTAACAAAGGGATCGACAAAGAGTATAGAGATTGGCTATTGGATAGCGGGTCGTTAACCTCAAAGTTGCTTAAAAAATCTGACGGTGAATTTCGCGTTTCGGTACTTACACAGTCTATCTCTCCGATTCTTCTTTCCGAAAGACGCATTCTGAATATACCTAATCGGCAGTGGGCAATGATTCGCGAAGTGGTGCTCTATGGCAACAACACACCCTGGGTTTACGCACGTACAGTGGTTCCGCTAAGCACATTGCAAGGGCCATTAAGACGATTACATTACTTGGGTGATAAGCCACTGGGAGAACAACTCTTTACCGATCCGTCTATGGAGCGAGGCAACATGCAAGTTGCACAATTTGCATCATCCCACATACCTCAAGAAGTGATGTCTCGGCAGCTTAACAATCAGCCATGGGACTCAACATGGGGACGAAGATCGGTATTTCGTTTATCATCGCAACCCTTGCTGGTCAGTGAAGTTTTTTTGCCTTCACTTATCTATAGGCACCTTTGATTCAAACTTAATCATATTTACAATCGGCACATAACATACAACATCATGAAAATATCAACGCGCGCGACTTTACTCTCTCTTTTTATGTTTCCCGGCAGCGGCCATATTGTGCTAAAAAAATATATTTCTGGTGGTATATTTATTGGGATAGCAGCCATTGCATCACTTTTTTTATTTGTTAGCATAATGCAACGAGCAAACGATATCGCCAATCAAATTGTTGAACAACGCATATCTTTCGATCTAATGATGATTGTTGAACTCGTTACCGCTGCTCCACCAGCAGATGAAGCGCAACTGCTCAATATCGTCATTAAAGTATTTATTGTCACGTGGATTGTCAGCACAATTGATGCATATCGTTTAGGGAAAAAACAGGAAGCCAAATAAAACAATATTTAAAATTGTAATGTCATATACACCAACCTAGGTTTTTCGTCACTAGCTAAAAAATAATAGGCTTCTGTTAATTCAAGATGACTATATTTTACTTGGTATGTTAGTACCATATAGCTTATCAAACCTTCATTTATTTGGTTTCGTCGCGAGATTCGTGTCGAGAGGTGCTTGGCGGATTTAAACCTTCCTGCACCACCAACAACGGTTTGTAGAGTGATGACAACATCGTTAAAAGGCACGATCTTAAAAGATTTTTTATCGTAATATCGAAACTCTTTGTAAAAAGAACCTTTCTTTCTAGCCTCGTATATTTTTTTCATCACATTGTGTGCTGCATCTTCTTCTAATTTAACACCACAGGATGATATAAATGGGATTAACATTACTAATAAAAGCAATCTAACTGCTTTCATTTTCATTACCTTTTTGGCCGTGCTTGTTATTGTTATAATTTTTATTACTATGTTCTACATCATGATGAACAAGCATCATTTTTTGACTGATCTGTTCTAATTCCCAATTTTCTATAAAGCTACCCATTAAATCAATAGGTAAAGGTTTTGAAAAATAAAACCCTTGTACGTACTGACAACCTACACTTCTTAACAAATCAACCTGCCCTTCTTCTTCTACTCCTTCAGCTAATACGGTTAACTGCAAGCTGTCACCCAGCATCATAATGCTTTTAACAAAGGCAATATCAAAATCCGTTTCTAATATTTCATTAATAAAAATTCGATCTATTTTTATTTTAGATAATAAATGGCTGAATTTTTTAATATAGCCTAACGATGAATACCCCATGCCAAAATCATCGATACTAAAATGCATACCTCTCTGACAGAGCTGGTTAATGCCATCTAACACGGCAGGATCGTCATTAAGCACTAACCTTTCCGTAACTTCTAACTCTATCCAATCAAGGTTTTTTTCATAAATAACATTGTCTTTTGAAGCCCACTCAGAAAATTCACTATGATAAAAATTACTAGGGCTAAAATTAATGGACAGAATATAATTTTTTCTAAACTGGGATCGCCATTCTTCGACTTGTTGTATTGCCGTCTCAAAAACCCATCGGTCAATATAAAAGACAACGCCCATTTTCTCTGCGATAGCAATAAATATATCCGGCCTAACCCACCCAAGCTCTTCGTCGTGCCAACGTATCAGTGCTTCAAAACCAATGATTTCATTTTTTTGGATATCAATTAGTGGCTGGTAGTTTATTTCAAACACTTCATTTTCTATGGCATCATTTAGCTTACTCTTTATATTATTTTCAAACTCTTGCTCTTTTCTAGTCGCATCATCGAAGCAATAATAGGTGTTTTTACCTGAAGATTTTGCTTTGCATAAAGCGTTATCTGCATTGTGTAGAAGCGTTTTTGGTTCCGTTGATTGATCATCTGGATACAAGGTGACGCCAATACTGCAAGCCAATTTAACGTTAATGCCTTGCGAGCTTATTTTTTCATCGAAGCTATTGATTATTTTATTACATACATCATGGTAGGACTCTTTATTTTCATCATAAAAACAAAGAACAAATTCATCGCCCCCAAGTCTAGCAATATAGGCTCCTTGACTTTTTGCGGTACTCTCTAAACGCATTGCACATTCATACAATATTTTATCGCCAATAGCATGACCCATGCTGTCATTGACCTGTTTAAAACCATCTAAGTCGACAAATAAAATAAATAGATTGCCTTTATCTTCTACATACTCACCTATCTGAGTGTATAAATAATCATATAAATTTTGCCGATTATATAGGCCAGTTAACAAATCAAAATTAGCTTGAAAAACCATTTGTTCTTCATAGTATTTCTTAGCTTGAAACAACTCAATGGCGGATCGTCGTCCTTCATTCAGAATATTAACTAAGCTACTTATTTCATCATTTCTTGAACGGCGTGGTAGCACCAAAGGGGTGAACTGCTTTACTTTTTCTAAAGAGAATGTTTTTGCTGAATCACTAATGATAATAATATGGCGAATAAGGGCTTGATTAACAATAAAATAGAAAACTAATGCCATTAGACCAATTGTGGATAAAACAAGCAGTATTGTGGATTGATGTTTTTTATAAGCATCCTGCTGAAATTCTTTAACATCATACCCAACCGATAACGTACCCAACTTTTGTTGATAAAGGAAAATATCGCGTGATACTTTTTCTGGCGTGGATTGTTTTCCGACGTAAAAGCTTTTCTCTAAACTATCGACTATTTTAGCGCTTTTTATATAGGGGAGATTAACCAAGCTTTCTAATGTGGATTGAATGCCTCTGGTATTAATATCCCACAGGTCTTGGCCTATTTGAGTTTCTACCGTGTCGATTATTTGAGAAACTTTTTTAACAAGATCCTGTTCTGCATTTTTTGACTCTATGTAAATTAATACAGCTGCGGTTGATAATGCAAACAAGAATGAAACCACCAGCGCATAAAACGATAAACGTAAGCCAATACGGCTACGAATAATATTTTTAATTATCGCGGATGTCGACATATCATCATCTATTGTTATTCACTAACACATTATTAACGCCGTAAGAGTGCGTATTGGTTAGTCAACGGCTTACTATTGTTTACCAATAGCTGAATGCATACTTGTTGAAATACCCACAAAAAATCATTTACTATCCAATAGCAGACCATGAAGTACTGAACGACTAAATTCTGACAACTACTGATAACTACTGGCAACTAAATAACTAACCGTTAGGTACAGTAAGGCAACAAGCGTAGCGGCTCTTATAAACTATAGTTCATAAGAGCCGCTTATCAAGCGGTTGGCTTGGGAGTTTTGGAGGGCTGAAAGAAGGAGTAAAGCGTCAGTGATCAAGAGAATTGAAGTACTGTTTAGTCATTATTTAGCATCATAAAGCCTGTAAATTAGCATACTGTAAAACAAGCCACTTACTGCCTTCGTTAACAAAGTTAACTTGTACACGCATATTATTTTCTTGACCTTCGAAATGAGTAATAGCGCCGTCACCAAACATCGCATGAGTGACTTTTTGACCTAAGTAATACCCTGAATCTTCACCTTTTTCTTGCAAAGAGGCATTGCTTGGCTTTTTATAGCTCTGTTTGTTATAACCTAAAGGCCGCTGAATCTGCGTTTTTAAACGAACTTCACTAATGCAATCGCTAGGTATTTCTTTGACAAAACGGGATACCCGATTGAAATTTTCGGTGCCATGCATACGCCGTGTTTCTGCGTAGCTAATGGTTAACTTGACCATCGCTCGAGTAATACCTACATAACATAAGCGGCGTTCTTCTTCTAAACGCTCTGGATCATCTGCTGACATGCGATGAGGGAATAGATTTTCTTCTACACCCGCCATAAATACGCGTGAGAACTCTAAGCCTTTAGCCGAGTGTAATGTCATTAACTGTACTGCATCATCAAACTCATCTGCTTGACCCTCTCCCGCATCCAAAGAAGCGCTGTCTAAAAACTGCACCAATAAAGGCGCATCTTCTTGTTGCTCTTGATCGGTTTGCGTAGCGAGATCGTTCGGGTTGAAGGCACGGCAGGCATTCACTAATTCTTCTAAGTTTTCCGCACGGGCTTGGCCTTTTTCACCTTTTTCGTTTTTATGAAATTCATATAATCCCGATTGTTTAATTACCTTATCCGCTTGCTCGTCTAGGGAACTTTCAAGCGTTTGCACCTGTAATTGACGGATAAGCTGTAAAAAGACATTGACCGCACCTGAGGCACGCGGGGTAAGAATTTTTTCATCTACCATCCGTTGTGCAGAATCCCACAAGGAACAGCCTTCTTGTCGAGCAAACAGGCGTATTTGTTCAACGGTTTTACCGCCAATTCCCCGTGTAGGTGTGTTGATGACGCGCTCAAAAGCCGTATCGTCGTTATTATTAACCAATAAACGAAGATAGGAGAGGGCGTTTTTAATCTCTAAGCGGTCATAGAAACGCTGGCCACCATAAATACGATAGGCGATATTTTCACGCAATAACGCTTCTTCTAGCACACGTGACTGGGCGTTAGAGCGATATAAAATAGCAATGCTATCGTAGCGATTTCCTTCTTTTACCCATTGCTGGATCGACTCAACAATAAAGCGAGCTTCGTCGTGTTCATTAAATGCGGCATAAAGACTAAGTGGCTCGCCATCACCGGCATCGGTACGCAGTTCTTTACCTAAGCGCCCAAAGTTATTTTGTATCACTCCATTGGCCGCTTTAAGAATTAAGCCGGTAGAGCGATAGTTTTGTTCAAGGCGAACCGTTTGCGACTGCTTAAAGTCATCGGTAAAGCGTTGAATGTTCTCAATTTTTGCACCGCGCCAACCATAAATAGACTGATCGTCATCACCTACTGCGGTGACACAACCCGTATTTCCAGCCAATACGCGCAACCATGCATACTGAATGGTATTCGTATCCTGAAATTCATCAACTAAAATAAAAGGGAAACGACGCTGATAATGCTGCAATATGTCGGGATTATTCAATAAAAGCTCGTGAGCGCGCAGTAATAATTCGCCAAAATCGACAAGACCACCACTGCGACAAATCTCTTCGTAAGCCGTATATATTTGCAACATAGTCACAGCATAAGGGTCACCACCGGCTTGTATATATTGAGGCCGCTGGCCTTCGTCTTTTTGCGAATTAATATAAGACTGTGCCTGACGAGGCGGCCATTTCGTTTCATCCAGTTTTAGGGTTTGGCAAACACGTTTAACCAAGCGTAGTTGGTCATCACTATCCAAAATTTGAAAGTTTTGCGGGAGGTTGAGAATTTTCCAATGGGCTTTTAATAAGCGATGCGCGATGCCGTGGAAAGTACCCACCCACATAGAGCGACTGTTACCGACCAAGTTGCTATCAAGTAAGTTGCCATCGAGCAAGTCTTCTAAGCGCCCACGCATCTCGCGCGCAGCTTTATTGGTAAAGGTAACCGACATGATGGAATGAGGCGAAACATGCTCAACCTGTATCAACCAAGCAATACGGTGTACTAACACACGTGTTTTACCGCTGCCTGCTCCCGCTAAGATGAGCTGGTTACACGCAGGGGCAGACACTGCCTCGCGCTGTGCATCGTTTAAATCATCAAGAAGATAAGAAACATCCATAGAAAGGCCTAGCAATTACCGTAAGAAATAGATAAATCGAATATTGAGACATTTTACCTATACTGTAAATTTATTCAGCCTTTTTTGGAAAATACCTATACACTGATTTATCGCTTGTCACTTATAGCAACATGAAAATATGCTGAATTGGCATATTGTTACTTGATCATTATTAGTCTAAAAAATCTTAGAAATTTAGCAAAACTGCATTAATTTTAATACGTGGTGATATGCTGATACTGCGAAGAAACGAAAAAGATTTCATGTTGCGACTTGGTGAAAAATATATCGCTAGGGTTAACAAAAATATTACTGCTTTTTACGATATTTTAGAAAAACCTCCTCATGATTCGTCCGTCAAATCTACTATTAAAAGTTCAATGTGAGATTATCAAATGAATTCTTTTCGCTCATGACTAAGTAGCCACGACTTAGATTCTACCCCCCAAGCATATCCCGTTAACGATCCATTTTTGCCAATCACTCTATGGCAAGGAACGATAATCGCAATGGGATTTTTTCCGTTTGCTGCACCCACTGCACGAACGGCTTTGGGGTTGTCGATTCCATTGGCAACATCTTGATAAGACGCTGTTTGGCCATAAGGTATCGTCGCTAAATAACGCCAAACAGACTGTTGAAAATCAGTGCCCTTGGGGTCAAGAGGCAGATTAAAATCTTGTCGTGTACCGGAAAAATAGTCATTCAATTGTTGTTTTGCACTATCGGTTATTGCATTCGCAGATACCGTCATAGGTCGCTTTTTTATAAACACGACTCTTGTCAGGCCTATATCGGATGCTTCTATTGCTAATATGCCTAATGGCGATATTATCGTATCGGTATACATAATATAGTGCCTGTAATAATAGTATCTTTAATAATCGTGCCCCTAATAATAGCGTCTCTAATAATAATCGCCCAAAGCAGAAAGTGAAAAACTAATCACACTAAGAATTAAACCCAAGCCACATAATAAATAGATACTCGCGGATTACTAGCCAATTTCGGTACTGGGTATGATGTAATCAATGAAAAACTAGGCGGTTTTAGTTGCTGCGAAAGAATACATCGCTTGTTCGGACTTTCCATTAACTATATTCTTGTAGTTTCCCTACAAAAAATGCTTAAATGTTGTAATGAAACCCGCATTACTTAGCCAACATATTGCCAATACCATGGGATCTTTACGCAAGTCAGAGCGTAAGGTCGCTGAGTATGTATTGAACCACCAACAAGATGTGATTCATTTACGAGTTATTGATGTTGCCAACCGCTCTAGTGTGAGTGAGCCAACCGTTATTCGCTTCTGCCGTGCTATTGGCTGCAATGGTTTTCAGGATTTCAAGCTCACGCTTGCACAGCAACTAGCTGCCAGCCCTAGTTTTGGGCAAATTGCAGTTACCGATACCGACTCAACGGCTGATTTTTCGAAAAAGGTGTTTGATGGTGCGATAGATACGCTATTAAATGTTCGTGATAATGTCGATATTGAACATTTACATCAGGCCGTTACCGCAATAACCGCGTCATCTCGTATTGAATTTTTTGGCTTTGGGGCATCAGGTGCTGTAGCAGCCGATGCTTACCATAAGTTCTTTCGCTTGCAGTTGGCAGCGGCAGCACATTCAGATCATCACTTTCAGAATATGTCGGCGGCGTCCTTATCTCCGGGAGATGTGGTCGTCGCTATCTCTCATAGTGGACGAACTAAAGCGTTGTTAGACTCTTCTCAGCTAGCAAAAGAGGCTGGAGCCACTGTGATTAGTATTTGTCCTAGTGACAGTCCTATTGCTGATATTGCTGACATCCCAATTAATGTTAATGTTGAGGAGGATATCGAAATATATACGCCATTATGTTCACGCCTTGCACATCTCGTAGTGATTGATGTACTTGCTATGGGTGTGGCGCAGCAAAAAGGGCCTGGACTTAAGACCCACTTATTTAAATTGAAAAAAGCATTAAGTAACGTGCGTGTTTAGCGTGAATTATTTATCATCCTTATTGATGATAAATAATTCAATACTTAAGCCACTTTATATTCCTTTAGCTTAACTCTTAATTTGTCAGCCATTGTCGATAAGTCATCTATATGACCAATAGAAGAGTGCACGCTAGATAATGTATGAGATGATTGCTCTTCTACCGTTTTAATATTACCACTGATTTCTGAGGTAATTGAGTCCGGGTTTCATTCGCTGCTGTCTTCTGCAGTATTTGCGTTCTCTGTAGTTATATTATTATTGATAGATCGACAGGGTTTTTATAAGAAATGTAAACGTTATTAGTCTTATTGAAAGGAAGGTGTAAGGAGAGCGGGGGCAATCAGGAACAGAGAATAGGGAACTCAGATACTGTTTACCTCCAAATCATTATGATCGAAGGCAAACGATCTCTATCTATAGGGTGATTATTCTACTGTGACTGACTTAGCTAAGTTTCTAGGCTGGTCTACATCGGTGCCTTTTAAAACTGCTACATAATAAGAAAACAGTTGTAGCGGAATGGTAAATACGATGGGAGAGATTCCCTCTGATACTTTGGGTAGGTCAATTACTTGGCATTCAGTCGTGCTTGTAAAGTTTGCTTCGGTATCAGCAAAAACAAATAATTGGCCTCCACGTGCTTGTACTTCTTCTAAATTCGACTTCAGTTTATCTAACAAGTCATCATTAGGGGCAACGGCGATGATCGGCATATCTGCGTCAACTAATGCCAATGGTCCATGTTTTAGCTCTCCTGCAGGGTAAGCTTCTGCGTGAATATAAGAAATTTCTTTAAGTTTCAGCGCACCTTCTGCAGCAATCGGATACTGAATACCTCTACCTAAAAATAAGGCATGATGTTTTTCAATAAACTGCTCGCTCATTTTTTCAATTGTTTTGTCTAATGTAAGAACTTCGCTGCATAATGCTGGTAGCTGTTGTAGTTCTTCAACCATTGATGCTTCTTGCTCAACCGTTACACCATTTCGTCTACCTAAGACAATAGCTAGCAACCTTAAAGCAACTAATTGTGTTGTAAATGCTTTTGTTGATGCAACACCAATTTCTGGCCCGGCTTCTGTCATTAACGAGAGGTGGGACTCTCTTACTAAAGCGCTATTAGGCACATTACAAATAGTGAGCGCCGCTAAAATACCTTGCTGTTTTATCTTTTGTAAGGCCGCTAATGTGTCCGCTGTTTCACCTGATTGTGAAATGGTAACCACTAAAGTATTTGCAGGGATATAAGCTTTTCTATAACGAAACTCACTCGCAATCTCTACAGTACAATGTACGTTTGCTATGGACTCTATCCAGTATTTTGCCACTAGGGCTGCATGATAGCTTGTCCCGCACGCGAGCAGTTGGACATGCTGTGTCTGATCGAAAATTGCGGCGGCTTCTGTACCAAAACACTCTTCTAGCACACGTGTTTTGCCCAGCCTCCCCTGTAAAGTTTGTTGAATAAGTGTTGGCTGCTCGTAAATTTCTTTCAGCATATAGTGGCGATATTCACCGCGACTAGCTGATTGTTCATTTCCTGTTAACTTTACTTTTTCTCGCTTTACAACATTCCCTTCTTTATCGCTAATAGCGATATTGGATGAAGAGATTTCAGCAATATCACCTTCTTCTAAATAGATAAACTGATCAGTTACTTGGCGTAAAGCTAATTGATCTGAGGCAATAAAGTTTTCTTCTATACCCACGCCAATGACTAATGGGCTACCTTTTCGTGCAGCTATTAAAATTTCCGGTTCTTTATCACTGATAACGCCTAATGCGTAAGCGCCTTCACACTCTGCAACACTTAACTGCACAGCTTCTTTGAGTGTTTTTACTTGTTTAGAAAACTCTTCTATTAAATGTACAACCACTTCTGTATCGGTATCACTTAAAAAGCGATAGCCTTTTTTTATTAAGCTTTCCCTTAATAATTGGTGGTTTTCAATAATACCATTATGTACGAGAGTAATATTTGATGAGCGATGAGGGTGTGCGTTATTTTTTGTTGGTTTACCATGCGTTGCCCAACGAGTATGCGCGACACCAACATGGCCTTTTGTTGGTTCCTGCTCTAACGACTCTTCAAGATTAACTACTTTTCCTATTTCTTTACGAATAGCGGTGCTTATGTCGTTTTCAGCGTTTTTTTCAATGACAGCAAGACCTGCTGAGTCATACCCTCTGTATTCTAAGCGACGTAAGCCTTCCAATAATATTTCTGTCACATTCCTTTGTGCTGCTGCGCCAACAATTCCACACATAATTTTCTCTTCAAACGTTTAAATTAAATTAGTATATTTCTAAATAAACTACTTGGGGCTTTTAGTTAATTTAGTCGGCCTTGACCATTCTCTATAGGTTTTTTGTGGTGCGCGAGTTAGTGCTAGTGTTTCTTTTTCAACTAGTCGATTAATGGTTGATCCCGCACCGATAGTTGAGCCGCTTTCTATGGTAATGGGCGCGATAAGAGCCGAGTTTGAACCTA
>AEVK01000140.1 GCA_000209515.2 gamma proteobacterium IMCC1989 | reverse complement strand
TAATTTAACGGCAGCAGATTATATCAACGGCGAAGGCATGGCGGCGGCTCTTGAGACCGCTATTAACGCAGATGCTAACCATACGGGTGTAGGAGTAGAGTTTGACGGTACGGGTTTTGTATTTACCTCTGGAACGTCTGGTGCCGCTTCAGCAGTTTCATTTACTGCGGTCGGTGCAAGTTCGGGGGCTGATATTGGCTTTACCGGTGGTACAGCGGTTGATGGTGAAGCGGTAATTACTGATGCAGATGCCTTAGTCACAGCGATTAATCTTGACTTGGTTGCCGGTGGTTCTTCTGCTGAAGCCTACATAGATGGTAATAGCAAACTCGCCTTTAGAGAAACCTCAGGTCCGGGTGCTGGTGGTACTCTGGATGTAAATACTATGTCAGTAGCGAACCCAACAGCTGATAATGCAAAAGCCAATGCCTTGTTTGGCTTTGACTTTGCGCAAACTTCAACGGGGGCGGCAAGTTATGCCGGTGCAGCAGCGGGCTTTAGTCTAAATGGTACCGATATTAGCTTATCCACTGCACAAGCTGACGGAAGTGTCTCTGCTACTGAAATTGCGACAGCTGTAAATGCTGCCAGTGGCACAACAGGCGTAACGGCCTATGTAGATGATGCAGATAAGCTTCACTTTGCTTCAGATGATGCCTTTATATTAGCCGATGACTCAAATGCCAGTGGTTTCGTAACTAGCTTAGATACCGGTGCAAACTTAAACGCAGGCACTTTAAGTACTGCAGCGACAAGCGGTTCTATTAAAATTAATGGCTTCGAAGTGGGTAGTATCAGTTTGACTGATGTCGACGCCGCTGTAACAACTATTAATGCGGCACAAGCGAATACGGGTGTGACGGCTGCGATTGATGAAAATGGCGAAATTGCCTTATCAGGTAACTCGACAATCACATTAGAAGCAGGACAAGACAATGGAATAGCATCGGGCCGAGTATTAGGTGTTAACTTTGTTGATACCAGCGGTGGTGCAGATGGTGAGTTAGATGCACAAACGGTGAATGCAGCGATTGAATTAACCTCAATTAATGCTTCTTCTCCAGTTTCTATCGAAGTGAATGGCAACGGTGCAACAGCAACCGGCTTAAAAGATCTGAATACCGATCTTAGCAGTACGGTAACAGGCTCAGCACTATCAAGCATTAGTGTCGCATCAGCATCTGGAGCTCAAGACGCGATCGATTCGATTGATACGGCACTAGAGACCATTAACTCCACTCGTTCTGACTTGGGTGCGATTAATAACCGTCTCGATTTTACG
>AEVK01000141.1 GCA_000209515.2 gamma proteobacterium IMCC1989 | reverse complement strand
ATCACTAGGAATGTGTTTAGAGACTTGCGTGAGAACATGTCGCCACAATAATGACTTATGACTATCTGGTGCGCCTTTTTTTTGTAAACCATTGATAACTTTATCGTTGGCTGCTTTAGGTAGGGCTAAAAAATCTAACTGTTTTTTCATCCGCTTGATTGTGCCTGCTAAGGGCATGCTGTCTAGCGTGGAATGACTGAGGGAATTATCCATCTGATGATCTGTTTGCGCGTCACTATATTGACGATCTTGCATATCAGACATATGTAACAGCTGTACTTCTATTGTTTCTCGCATGTCAGCAATTTCATCATGCAAACGGCGCATTTCTAATTCTTGCGAAGCCATGTTCTCTGATAGTTTATTATCCAAGGCTGCTTTTTCTGCATCACGACTTTCTACATCATGACTTTCTATATCACGAGCTTCTGAAAAACGCTTATCGGCAGTGTGCTGTTCCGTTATCTCGTTATTCATAGACTCAGAGATAAACGGCTGTTGAACGGGTCTTGCTTGAGCGGGTCTTGATTGAGATTGCCTCGCTTGTTTTTGAGCTTGTTGTTGAGCGTATTCTTTGTCTGCCCATGTTTCTAAGGTCATCGACTCTGCTTCTTTGGCCGCCTGCATTTTTCTATTCGCTAAATCCATTTCATCCGCTAGTTGTTGTTTTGTTTTTCCTGATGCTGGACCTATTTCATCGTCGCTACGATACTTGCTAGAATCCTGTTTGTTTAATGGCTGCGCTTGCGTTGTTTGATACTGTTGCGAAAAACTGAGTTCTGGATTTGTCGGCATGGATTGAAATCCCGACGCTGCCGTGGCGATTTTTTGCTGGCGCTCGGTCATCACATTCGATGCAAAAGTATCATTTTTTTGTAATTGCTCCATAGCACCTTCGCCAGTAGCCACTAGCTCAACGCCTCTTGCAGTGCGTTCTGTAGAGATGATCATGGCGTCTTCGCCATACTCTTCTTTCACCATGTCTAAGGCTCTGCGCATATCAGCGGCAATAAAACGTTTCGCTTGCATATTGGTACTCCTCAATTGAGAGACGGGTTAAGCCTCTTCTAAGAAATCTACTAAGGCCTTTACTAAAACAGGGCATTAGTTAATCTGTTAACTATTTACTTTCAACGCCTATAGCGGCTTCGATGACGAGTTGTTTGTTATCTGGTACTTCGTTAAATGCCATTACATGAACGTCCGGTATAAATAAACGAATAAACTTCGATAAGGTTAATCGTATCGGGGCAGCGACTAATAACACGAGTGGCTTGCCTTCCATTTCTAACTTACTTGCGGTTTCCATTAATGATTGCTGTAAGCGCTCTGCCATTGTAGGTTCAAGAAAGGCACCTTCATCCGCGCCAGAATTTTGTGCCTGCTCTACTGACTTCAGCAATAACTGTTCCAAGCTGGGATCTAATGTCATAACAGAAAGCTCTACGGCATTTCCCACAATGCCTTGAACAATTTGTCGTGATAGCGATTGGCGACACGCTGCAGTCAATATATCGGCATTTTGTGACGCACCAAAGCCAGTAATAGATTCCGCAATACTTCTAAAATCGCGAATAGAGACTTTTTCACGCAATAAATTTTGCAGTACTTTTCTCAGTATATTGATCGATACCGTTGTAGGGGTAAGCTCTTCTACCAACTTAGGAGAACTTTTGGCGAGATTATCTAATAGCTGCTGTACATCTTCGTGGCCTAGCATTTCGTCGCTATGTTTTTGCATGATTTGGTTAAGATGTGTGGCGATAACCGTACTCACATCAACAACGGTATAACCTAGGGTTTGTGCTTTATCTTTATGATGAGAATCTACCCAGACGGCTTCTAGACCAAACGCGGGGTCGGTTGTTTGCTGCCCTTCTATTGAACCAAATACCTGACCGGGATTAATCGCTAAGTCTTTATCTAAAAACACTTCCGCCTCACCTAAATTAACGCCCATTAAGGTAATGCGATATTGATTCGGTAATAAATCTAAATTGTCACGAATATGAACGGAGGGAATTAAAAAACCCACATCTTGTGAAAGCTTTTTACGCACACCTTTAATGCGACCTAATAATTCTCCGCCTTGTGATTTATCCACCAATGGAATTAATCGATAACCGACTTCTAAACCGATAATGTCGATGGGCATTACATCATCCCAAGAAATTTCTGCGGATTCGGTACGGCCTTCAATTAGTGCAGGATTACTTAGTGCAGAATTATTGTTGGGAGCGTTATTCGCAGGAGTAGAGCCAGTAGGTGATGAATTCATATTGCCTTGATGTGGCGCACCATTACCTGAAGCGGAAGTCACCTCCTCAACCACATCCTGCTGATTTTTTCGATGAATAAGATAAGCTAAGCCTGCACATGCTGCAGATAAACCTAGGAATGCAACATGAGGCATACCGGGAATAATACCCATAAGAAAGAGTACGCCAGCAGAAATACCTAAGGCTTTTGGTGTATCAAACATTTGACGCATAATCTGCGCACGCATATCTTCTGCACTATTTAACCGCGTTACCATAATCGCCGCAGACACGGAAAGCAGTAACGAAGGGATTTGTGCAACTAAGCCATCACCAATAGTCAATAAAATATATTTTTCAACGGCATCACTAAACTCCAATTGATGTTGCATCATCCCGATGCCTAAGCCACCAATAATATTAATCACCAAGATCAGAATACCGGCAATCGCATCGCCACGAACAAACTTGCTAGCACCGTCCATTGCACCGTAAAAATCGGCTTCGCTAGATACATCCGAACGACGTTGCTTCGCTTCGTCTTGATCAATCAGGCCCGCATTAAGATCAGCGTCTATCGCCATTTGTTTGCCCGGCATAGCATCTAAGGTAAACCGTGCGCTGACTTCTGAGATACGACCCGCACCTTTGGTGACCACGACGAAATTAATAATAATGAGGATTAAGAAAATCACTAAACCCACTGCATAGTTACCGCCGATCACTACCTCACCAAAGGCTTGAATGACTTTACCGGCAGCATCGCCACCGTTGTGCCCTTCTAGCAATACCACACGCGTAGAAGCAACGTTTAATGCCAATCGCAATAAAGTCGCTAATAAAAGAATGGTAGGAAAAACAGCAAAATCTAATGGACGTAATGCGTAAACACCCACTAATAAAACCACAATGGATAAAGCGATGTTGAACGAAAAGAAGACATCTAATAAGAATGCTGGCATCGGCAGCATCATCATGCCCATGAGGGTCAGCAGTGCTAAAGGAATACCTAGATTTCCGGTACCGGCTGTTTTCACATTATTAAACACCGCTTGGCGGCTCGGCATGGAAAACTGACTAAAAGAAGGTAACTGCATAGTGTGTCGCTTTATTGACTCGATATAATTATTATTATCCTTGTCGCAAAAAGCGTGCCTTATCGGCAATTAATCAAAATATAAATCGTCTGGTACATCTACCGAATAAGGGAAGCTAGGTCGCTGTGCCAAACCACGTTTAAAATTACGCAATTGAAACACGTATGCAAGCACCTTGGCGACGGCGATATATAAGCCTTTTGGAATAGGTTCATCTATTTTTGTTGTGTTATAAATCGCACGGGCGAGTATCGGCGATTCAACAATATCGACACTATGCTCTTTCGCCACCTCACGAATTCTAAACGCCACTAAATCCACGCCCTTCGCAACGACAATAGGGGTTTCCATCATTTCTGGTTTGTACTTCACGGCAATAGAATAATGCGTTGGGTTGGTAATGACGACATCCGCTTCGGGTACTTCGCCCATCATTTGACGGTTGGCGATTTCTTGTTGTAGTTGCCTAATACGCCCTTTCACCTCGGGCTTACCATCCGTATCTTTCATCTCATCTTTGACTTCTTGCATGGTCATTTTTAATTTTTTAGCACTTTCCCATATTTGTATGGGCACATCGACGATGGCAATAAAAATAGTGACTAAGGACAACGCAATGGCCGACCACATACTAATTTCAAGCGAATGCATAATAGAGGCGTTGATATCTTGATAAGCTAGACTCATCAATTCACCTTCTAAACTTTTTAATAACAACAACGACAAAAGAATAATCAGAACAACTTTCGCCAAGGCTTTCGCTAGCTCAATAAGTGCCGTGACAGAAAACATGCGCTTAAGACCAGCACCGGGGTTCATTCGACTCATTTTGGGCATCATGGATTTCGCGCTAAATAACCATCCCCCTAAACCTATCGGCCCAACAATGGCCGCAATAAGTAAGACCGCAAAAATAGGAATAAGGGCTAAAAAGGCATCGTAAAAAGATTGCCCTAAATTACTGAACATATAAGCAGGATCAAAAATAGCTTCTCTTGAAATAGCAAAATTCAATTTAGCGATATCCACCATACTATTTGCTAAAATACCGCCAAATAAATACAGCCCAATTGTTCCGGCTAAAAGAACCGATGTGGTAATCAGTTCTTTCGACCGGGGAACCTGGCCATCTTCTTTCGCTTTCTCCGCCTTTTTCGGCGTGGCCTCTTCTGTTTTTTCCTGACTGCTATCACTTTCAGACATAAGGTAGGCTCAGCGGGTTGGTTTTATCATTAAGAAACATTGTGATACGACGCCAGAGATATGACGTTTTCATGGAGTTAATAGCGTTAATGCAAAAGCAATGCCTTCATCAATAAATAATTCAAACGAGGACAAAAAGGCAGAAAAACCTACCCACATAATCATTAATCCGAAAATTAATGTAATAGGAAAGCCCACGGCAAAAATATTCATTTGCGGAGCTGATCGACTCATTACACCAAAGGCAACATTGACCACGAGTAAAGCGGTTAATACCGGCATAGAAATCACCAAAGCACTACCAAACATCCAACCACCTAATTCAACAATGCGATAAATATTACTGGTAGATATACCCACTGTTCCAATTGGTATCGCGGTAAAACTATCGACCAATATTTGTATGAGAATTAAGTGGCCGTTAAAGCTTAAAAACAATAACGTTGTCGTTAATAAGTAGAACTGAGAAACGATAGTCACGCTGACTCCGTTACTGGGATCATTCATCGAAGCAAAACCCAAACCCAACTTCATCGCTATATATTGGCCTGCCAGTACAAACAGTTGGAAAACCACTTGAAAAGTGAAGCCTAAAGCCACTCCAATTAAAATTTGTTGAGCGACAATAATAAACATGGATACATCAATGCCGGATACTAAAGGCGCCGGCGGCAAAATAGGAACAATCAATATTGTGATGGACAAGGTGAGTATTAAACGAATTCTGGTTGATACAATACGGGTACTAAAGATGGGCGCGGCCATAAAAAAAGAAGCCAATCGAACAAGGGGTAGAAAATATTGGCTAACCCAGTAGAGCAAGTCAGATTCGAGTAAATTAAGCATTGTTACCCGATTAATAAGGGTATATTAAGAAACAACTCATGAAAAAGGTCGAGAAATTGAGTGATTAACCATCCTCCCAAAAACATAATTGCACCTAAGGTAATTAATAAACGAGGTAAAAAACTTAAGGTTTGCTCGTTAATTTGTGTTGCCGCTTGAAACATACTAACCATCAAGCCAACAATTAATCCTGGGCCTACAATTAATGTCACCATTAACACCACGAGATATAAGGCATTGCCGAATAATTGCATTACTACTTCTGGAGTCATACCCTATTCCTCTTAATACTCGTCAACTTATTTTCTTACATGGTTTATTTTATTTAAATACCAAAGCTAGCGGCTAATGTTCCCATTAGCATTGCCCAGCCATCAACCAATACAAACAGCATAATTTTAAAAGGCAGGGAGATAATTAGAGGCGATAACATCATCATACCCATAGCCATCAACACACTGGCAACCACTAAATCTATCACTAAAAAAGGAATAAAAAGAATAAAACCAATTTGAAATGCTGTTTTTAATTCGCTAGTAATAAACGAAGGAATAAGTACCGTTAGCGGTACTTCTTCACGTGTATCAACTGCGGGGACATTGGCAATATCCATAAACAGTTTTAAGTCACTCTCTCGCGTTTGCCCTATCATAAACCGGTGAAAGGGTTCGATAACTTTATCAATGGCTTGATCGGAGGTAATTTGTTCCGCGATATAAGGTTGTAAAGCTTGTTCGTTCACCTCGTTTATTACCGGCGTCATAATAAATAGGGTTAAAAATAATGTCATACCGATTAATATTTGATTTGACGGAGACTGCTGTAAGCCTAATGCCTGTCGTAAGATGGCAAAGACAATAATAATCCGCGTAAATGAGGTCATCATGATGAGTATGGCGGGAATAAATGTGAGCGTTGTCATTAGCAGCAAAACTTGAATACTAACGGAATACTCTTGGGTTCCATCCTCATTGGTTGTTAATGTAATGGCTGATAAGCTAGGGAAGCTGGATAAGGTGGAACTCACTCCAGCAGGCTTTATGGTGGTGTCCGTTGTTTGTGCTAAGGCAGCCTGTGATAGAAAAACTGTTATTGCCAGTACCTGCATAAGCACTTTAGCAAAACGGAATAATGAAAACGGTATAAAACTGACATTATTATTTTTCATCTTGCACTTGGCCTTTTAGTATTTTAGCAAGCATGGTTGAAAAGCTATTCGAATTACTTTCATCGATTTTTTTGGTGCCAGTATGAGTATCCGAGATTACGCTATGATTCATAATAGAGTCAGTGTCACTGCTATCCATTGGACTTTTTAAGGCGGTAATGTGGCCAACAAAGCCGGGCGCTACCCCAATAACAATCTGCTCTTCTCCAATTTGCACCACCATCAACTTTTCTTTTGTTGTTAAGGGTAAGCAGGCCGTTACCTTCATTAGGTGATTTTGAGATGCATTGTTATACCCGACTTTTTTTACTAACCACGCTAAAAAGAAAATAAGGCCAACAACTAACATAAGGTAAAATAGCATCTCGGTAATACTAGCACCGTAGTTAGTTAGCTGATGAGGTGGCTTGGTTTGTGTGAGTGTAGATATAGGTGTTACAGATGTTGGTGTTATAGGTGTTGAGGTGGCAGGTGTTGAGGTTACAGATGTTGGCGTTACAGATTTTATAGGTGATATAACAGAGGATGTCGTATTGGTGGCTTTTTCATCCATCACATCATTCTTATTATCAGTTTGAGACACGACCACACTTGAAAAAAAACAAGACAGCAATGCGACAAATATAAAACGACATCTTTTATTATTATTGTTTTTCATAGTGTTAACTCAGTTTCTTAATTCTCTCTGCGGGACTGATAACATCAGTCATACGGATACCAAACTTTTCATTAACAACAACCACTTCTCCGTGCGCAATTAATGTACCGTTGACTAACACATTAAGCGGTTCACCGGCCAAGCGGTCTAGCTCAATCACTGAACCTTGATTAAGCTGTAATAAATTTCGGATAGTAATGGATGTACTCCCTACTTCCATCGAAATGGTCACCGGAATATCAAGAATCAGATCAAGTTCTGGAGAAATTGCTTTACCCGCAGTAGGGTCATTATCAAACTCTTCAAAACCTAGAGAATCTGCATTTTCTTGATTTTCAGACTCTTGGTTTTCAGATACTTCTTGCTCTTGCATCGCTGCAGCCCAATCATCATCTGCAGATACATCCTCTGTATTTTCAGTGTTTTCTGTATCCTCTGTCATATCATCATCACTCATTATTTATCCCCTGTTGTTCTGCTAGTAGCATAATTGGTGATATCGTATTCGCTTTTGTTCTCTCAATAACTTCATTTACTTTTAGGGCAAAATTACCATTAGATTGCCCAATATCAACTTTAAACATCGGCACACCATTGGCGTTAGTGATATATTCTTCTGGCAGCTCAATAGGGATAACATCACCTTCTTTTAAATCAACAATATCTTTCAGCAAAATTTTTGACTGAACAAAGTTAGTATCAAGTCGAACATTGGCTTGCATAATATCTTCGCGTAAAGAATTTACCCAGCGATCGTCCCGTTCATCACTGTCACTTTGTAAACCTGCATCTAACATTTCCCGGATCGGTTCTATCATCGAGTAAGGGATGGTGATGTGCATTTCACCACCACCACCATCAAGCTCTACATGAAAACTGCTCACCACCACCACTTCGCTTGGGCTAACAATATTAGCCATTGATGGATTAACTTCGGAATTCACGTGTTCAAAATCAATAGGTAATACCGCACGCCACGCTTCTTTCATATCGATAAAGGCTTGCTCTAACACCATTCGAACTACTCGTAACTCTGTCGGTGTAAATTCACGGCCTTCAATTTTGGCATGTCGTCCATCGCCGCCAAAAAAATTGTCTACCAACTTAAAGACTAACTTCGCGTCAAAAACCACTAATGCAGTGCCTCTTAGTGGTCGAAACTTGACCATATTTAAACTAGTCGGTACATACAAGGTATGCACGTATTCACCAAACTTTTGTATATTAATACCGCCCACTGACACATCAGCAGTACGGCGTAATAAATTAAACATACTGATGCGTGTATACCGCGCAAAACGTTCATTGATCATTTCTAAAGTAGGCATTCGACCACGGACAATACGATCTTGTGTGGTTAAATCATAAGAGGAGACACCACCTGCAGATGTGTCGCCGCTAGTATCTACGTCACCATCGTCAACGCCATGCAATAGCGCATCAATTTCGTCTTGGGATAATAAGTCTTGCACGGTATAAGCTACCTAGTTATTGTCTTAGTTCAGAGTTTTATTCAATATGCACTATTGCATGACAAAATTAGTAAATAGTAATTTTTCTATGCCTGTTTTATCAATTTCTTGCAACATAATATTTTGCAATGCTTCCAAGGACTCCTGTCGAAGCAGCTCCCTGCCCTGTTCAGTTTGCATGTCTTCATAGGTTTGCCCGCCAAACTTTAACACCAAGGCATTTCGGATCATTGGCATATGAGTTTCAATAGCATCAATCACATCATCTTCACGAGTAAGCAAGGTAATGTCGGCTTGTAAAAAACGCTGCCTACCTCGAGATTGAAAATTAACGATAATGGGTGGCTTTAATGGAAAATAAATAGCATAGCCTTTTTCAACCTCTTCCTCTTCTACAATAGGATTGCCATCTTCATCTACAGCCTCTGTTTCTGAAGACTCTTCTACGATAGGCTCAGGCGCCAACATTTTTACCGCGAACAATGTTCCCCCCACAGAGAGACCTATCAAGACAACACCGATAATAATAAAAATAATAACTTTCTTTTT